>CALCUH010000034.1 GCA_937907165.1 uncultured Bacteroidales bacterium
TGACTGTGACTGGAGTTCAGACGTGTGCTCTTCCGATCTAGGCATACCAGTGACTTCTTCTCTTTCGTGGAAAAGAGGTTACACGGGAAGAACATCATCTTCGGAGCAGACCTATTCGGAACCGTCATCGGCAGCAATATAGACAGAGACAAGACGGGGCAAGACTACATCAAAATCGCCTCCATGACAGACAATATCTGTCCGATGATTTACCCTTCCCACTACGCCTCCAAAACATTCGGTCTGGAAGTGCCGGACGCACATCCCTACACGACCATCAAGAAAGCGTTGGAACTATCTCAAGAACAACTACACAAAGACTCTCTGCCCAAAGCCAGAGTGAGAGCGTGGCTACAATGCTTCACCGCCCCTTGGGTGAGCGGGCACATCAACTACGGCAGCACGCAAATCAAGCAACAAATTCAAGCCGTATATGACGCGGGCTATGACGAATGGATTCTTTGGAACGCATCTAACCACTACGGACAAGTGAAAGCCGCCCTCGCCATGACGAAAGCGCCTGCGGAAGAATCGGCAATCCAAAAAGATTCCACCACGTCCGCCGCAAAGGACACGTCCAAAAAGAACGTCACAATCGACACCACCCGGAAAGAGGTCGTGACAAAAGAGAGCGAACCTACGCCAGCGAACGACACCACCCAAAAATCGGGTGAATAAGCGTCGACATAAAAAACAAAACACCGATTATCGTTTTATTGATAACGGATTCGGATAAAAAAGTCTTTTTCGGTAATTTCGCGAAAAAGATTTTTTTATGTCCATCATCATCGGCACCCTCATCATTTTCGGATTCCTCGCATTAGGCGAGGCGATCTCCTACCTCATCGGGCACTTTGTTCCCGGTAGCGTATTAGGCATGATACTTCTCTTCATCGCCTTGACGTTGAAATGGGTCAAGCCCGAAACCGTGCGTCCCGTCGCCACCTTTCTGACCAAGAACATGACCATCTTCTTCATACCCGCCTTCATGGGCATATTAGACCGTTGGGGGCTCATCAGCCTCAACTTCTGCGGATGGCTGGCGGTCGTATTCCTTTCCACCGTAGCGGTATTCTTCTCGTCGGGTCTCACCGCCAAAATCATCATCAAACTAAACGGCAAGAAGGAGGAGAAGAGATGAGAGAACTATTTCTGAACACGCCCGCCATGCTCTTCCTCACGTTGGGAAGTTATCTGTTAGGACTATATGCAAAGACAAAATCGGGCATATCATTGTTACATCCCTTCATCATCTGCATACCCGTCATCATCTTCTTTCTGAAAGTGACAGGCATCACCTGTTCGGAGTACATGGAACACAACCAGCTCATCACCTTTCTGTTAGGTCCCAGCGTGGTCGCCTTAGGGTTGCCCCTCTATGAAAACATAAAAACCATTAAAGAAAATATGGCGGCCATCCTGACAGCGGTTGTGACAGGCAGTTTCGTGGGAGTCGCCAGCGTCTATATCCTTTGTAAACTATTAAATCTCAACGAGATATTCGTATTATCCTTGGAATCCAAATCCGTCACCACGCCGATAGCGATGGATTTGACGAAATCATTAGGCGGAGACATCTCCCTAACAGCCGTGTCCGTAGTACTCTGCGGATTCATGGGAGCCGTCATTGGTCCTTCACTATGGAAGCTATTCAGGCTAGACCATCCGGTCGCTAGAGGGCTCGCCATGGGCTGCGCCTCCCACGGATTAGGCACGGCGCGCGCCATCGAAATGGGAGCGGTCGAAGGAGCGGTCAGCGGACTGAGCATAGCGCTCATGGGCGTAGCCACCGCCCTCGTCATACCCTTATTTAATTGGTTGATACAATAGGAATCGTCAAGACTCCCCAAACGGTTATTTCCCATCATCCAAGAATCGCCTCATCACAATCCTTGAATATTCTTCAGCGCCGAGAACATTAAGATGACGACTGTCATACCAATATTCATCCTTACGGATAAAATCAGGCAATATTGACCCATCGAAGAAAACAAATCCGTACTTCTCAGACTCATTTTTCAAAAATTCTATAGTAGGACTTATCCCATCAAACTTCACATACGAAGGAGACGCACATACACAAATGGTCGTCCCCGCATCATGGGCTCGCTTAAAACAAGAAGAGAGCATATCCGCCTTCTCCGCCACAATCGGACTAAATTCCCCATATTTATCATCCGCCACAAACCCGACGCTACGGTTTTTGGTAGGACGGGCGACAAAACCCATATTGTGAGACTCCGATAAAAACATCGCCCTTATAATTCGGGAGGCGGTACCCGAATACTTGTAACAATTACTCATGAGAGCAAAGCGCAACTTGCCATCATGCTTATCCAATAAAAGACGTATGAAATCCGAAACCGAATAGTGAGGATACAAAAGCGTCAGATTCTCTACATCTGTCTTCCCCAAATCATTATTAGAGAAATCCCAAATAATTATTTTAGGCGTATACCGATCCATTATGGAATTGAATACCGCGCATGTATAATAAAACTGCTGCCCATCCACCCCGCAATTGAAGACAGAAAAGTCCGGGAAATATTGTTTTATCACGCTACAATCGTAATGAGATTCCGCCCTCGAAGAACCTAAGACCACAACATCCGCTTCGACCCTGTTAAGCACATATTCCGACTTAGCTACCCGCTCTCCCTCAGCTGGTAATTGCGCGATAGCCCACTCAAAGAAAAGACCAACGCCATAGTCCATCAGGACAAAACAAAGAGCAAACCCAGCCAAAGAGAGTACTATCGATTTTAAAGTCTTCATCATTTATCCATTTAGAACTGAAAATAAATAAACTGGCTACTATCCAACACGCCAAAAAGCAATATGTAAACAGCCAATAAAGAGCACCCAATGGTCGAAATCAATTTGTTATCAGAGGAAAACGATTTCCAATTCGGGCAGAACTCATCGACAAAATCCTTCAAGAAAAGAATTGTCATCGAGACGATTCCAAAAAACATCGACATAGGGTAAATGAAAGGGAAGCCCTGGTCTGTAAATATCTTCACAATAGCGAGGAATGCGTCTGCCAATGTATCTGCTCTAAAAAATATCCAAGCAAAATTCACCAGAAAGAAAACGATCAATATCTTGAAGAGCCTCATCAACTTAGAGGAACATTCATCTCCTGCCCCGATTTTTTTCTTCAAAGCTTCCGCAATTTGGAACAATCCGTGGATAACGCCCCAAATAACAAAGGTCCAAGATGCGCCATGCCACAAACCACTCACGGCAAATACAATCATCAGATTGAGAAGGTATCTAACATACTTTACCCGAGAACCGCCCAACGGGAAATAAAGATAATCCCTAAACCAAGAAGAAAGAGCAATATGCCAACGTTTCCAAAACTCCTTAAATGATGCGGAGAAATAAGGGCGACGGAAATTACCAGGAAGATCAAAGCCCATCACCTTAGCACACCCCAACGCAATCAGAGAATAGCCACCGAAATCTCCGTAAATCTGAATTGTATAAAACAAAGAGGAGATCACTACGGAAGCCCCGTTATGTTGGGACAAATTATCAAAGACAGCATCCACATAAGTGCCTAGACGATCCGCCACGCATAATTTCATAAAGAATCCCCACAACATCATCTTCAATCCTGGTATCACATGTTCGTAGGTCACAATTTTCCGCATTTTAAGTTGCGGGATAAGAATGTTCGCACGTTGAATAGGTCCAGCCAAAAGCACCGGAAAAAAAGAGACAAACGATGCATATGTCAAAAAGTTCCGTTCAGGCTTCAAATCTCCTCTATAAACATCTATGACATAGCCAGCAGTCTGAAAAGAGAAAAAGGAAAGACCGATAGGCAATAGAATATCTAAGCGAGGCAAAACCCATCGCATACCCATCAAATTTCCAAGCGACGAAATCGATTCGTTCAAAAAATTATAATATTTGAATGCAAATAACGCACTGAAGTTAAGCAACAAACATATTGCCAGCAATCTTTTCCGAGATTGTCTGTCAACGGATTTTTCTATAAGGGACGCAAAACAATACGTCAATATAGTAATAATCAACAGCAGTAGACTCAAAAGAGGAGAAAAGTTATACGCGAAACAATAACCAGCCAACAGCAACCAACAATTACCAAGCCTCACCCCAAGAAATTTCTCGATTATATAATAACCGAGGACGACACACGGGAAGAATACGAGGAATTCAAAAGAAGTGAAAAGCATTGTCCGTAAAGTATATTAATCTAATTAATTGTTATCTCGCGATAGTTCCGCATCCAGCAATTACCACAAAGTTATAAATAATAGAAATCTCATCAAGGATATGCCTCCTATTTCTTAACACTTAATTTTCCCGCCCACCCCTCTCTCTCTATCCAAATTCCGATATATGTAATCCGGCATCAGAGTTCCTGTCGGCTCCTTCCATCCCCCATTCACTTTTCCATTACTCACCCTTTAGAACACATTCTCCCTGACGGCCGTGTCCGTAGTACTCTGCGGATTCGTGAGAGCAGTCATCGGTCCTTCCTTATGGAAGCTCATGGGCGTAGCCACCGCCCTCGTCATACCACTATTCAACTAGCTGATTCAGTAACAAACTAAAATTCAATTGGAGACGGCAGACATAAAGATTTTTTAATTAGACTTTCTATCAGATATTTTTTTTGAAACGGATATATAAGCAACAGACAATAACAATGAGCCCAAGGAGGTGATGACAAAACTATCAACGCCCTCAGTTTTCTCGCCATATACGACAAAATAGTAGAAAGTCCAAACATACATATGCAACAAATAAATATGCATGGAACTCTTCCTAAGGTATCCGTATATATTAGAGTCCTCTAAATCAATCGATTCTACGACACCGAAGATGCCAACTGCCGTCATAATGTTCAAGTAGAATTCCGCGCACTGGTTAGAAACAAAAAAATCAAGAGACGCCCCCAACAATAGCATTACCCAATTGGCTTTCATCGGAATCCTCTTATGAAACAAAAACATGCCTATCGGAATAAAAACCAGCCCCTTAAATATTCGTCCACTTCCAATGCTTATTCCAATAACTTTTTTCATAGCTTTCAGCGGAACAGACATGACATCTTCAGAAGAAGAAAGGTAATCGAACGAAACGCAAACGACACTCGCAATCATCGCCACCAACAACAATCTTTCCGCCCCCACTTTTTTAGAAAGCAAGAATCCTATAGCCAACAAAGCATAACACATGGACAACAAATACCACAAAGGCCATGAGTTATATTGTTCCCCTAAAAAAACAAATCCCTTCACATACTCAAATACACAAAGCACCAACGGAGTTCCTTCGTCAATAAAATGGTATATCGCCAGCGGCGTATAAACAAGCATCCAACACAGATACATCTTCGCAATCCTTTTGGCGCTATTCCGTACCCTCTTCACACTTCTGTCATCATTAAACGGATAACACATCTTCGAAGAAAGAAGATAACCCGACGCCAAAAAGAAGAAAGGAACAGCTAAATTCACAACGATATCGTACACTTCAACAAGAGACTCATTCGAACAATTAACCATCGGATTCGTATGAATCGCCACGACAGCAAAAGCCATCAAAAACTTAACTAAATCAATTGAATTATAACGTTTTACGGAAACTTGTTTTTCCATCATGTCCAACCTTTATGCATCATTCGTCAACAAAGATAACAACAAATCGAACAATCACACTCTTGCATAATGATAAATCCACAGTCAGATTCCTATTTTCATACGCCTAACTCATAATTCTTAACTCTTAGCTATTTTAATCGACGGATTTACAGTTTAGTATAAAGAAAAAGCCAGAAACCGTAATAGAATCTGTCCTTTTGTTTATATAATGTCCGGCCTTTTCCCCTGCTTCTCCGAAGGGAAAGTCATAAACTGAGGGCAAGACGTAAACCGATAAAGTTACTTTACCGTTCGTTCCAAGACAGCGACCAATTGGCTCAACTCCTCATACTTCCGCACAGCCAACTTGTCATTGATGGCATAGCCCTTGACAAGATACTCTTTCAAGACCTTGTTGGCCCATCGCCTAAAGTCCACACCTCTTTGGGACTTCACACGATACCCCACAGAAATTATCACATCTAAATTATAATAATTCACATTATGAACCTGCGTTTTCCCATCTATCGCACCATGCTGAGTGGTCGTCGCGAATTTTGCGACAACCACTGAATCCGCAAGTTCTTCAACTATAGCATTATTGATATGTTTACGTATGGTTTTATCATCCCTATCAAACAGCAAAGCCATCTGATTGGCAGAAAGCCACACCGTCTTCTACTCTAATTTCACATCGATGGTAGTCTCACCATCGGCAGTCTGATAAATAAATATCTTATCTTCCATGATTACAATTATTTGAATCCAAAACAAAAATAGATCTAGGGCAGACCAATCAAGGCATACCTTCCGCCCAGACGCAAAAATTTGCGTCTCTACACATCCCGCATGGCAATTCTTAACTCTTAATTCTTAATTAATTGGCCTACCCCGCCCACCCCTCTCTGTCCAAATTCCGATAATTGATCGCCTCGTTGATATGGCGCGTCTCCACGTTCTCCGAACGGTCGAGATCCGCGATGGTGCGGGCCACCTTGAGGATGCGGTCGTAGGCATGGGCGGAGATGTTGAGTTTCAGCATGGCGGACTTCAGACGGGCGGCGGCCTCCTCATTGAGTTGGGCATACTTGCGCAACATCTTGGAGGTCATCTGCGCATTGCAATGCACACCCTTCTCCTCCTTGAACCTTTCCAACTGGATATTCCTCGCCTCGATGACCCGTTCACGGATTTGCTCGCTCGTCTCCGAAGCCTCACACTCCGACAGTTTCTCGAAAGGGACGGGAACCACCTCGATGTGGATATCGATGCGGTCCAACAATGGTCCACTGATTTTAGACATATAGCGTTGCACCACGCCAGGTCCACAGACACACTCCCTAGTAGGATGGTTGTAAAAGCCACAAGGACACGGATTCATCGCCGCCACAAGCATGAAACTGGCAGGATACTCCACCGTCTGCCGAGCCCTTGATATAGTGATTCTACGATCCTCCAACGGTTGCCGCATCACCTCTAACACCGTTCGTTTAAACTCAGGAAGCTCATCAAGAAAGAGCACACCGTTATGGGCTAGCGAAATTTCCCCCGGCTGAGGATTGCCGCCACCACCCACCAAGGCGACATCCGAAATCGTATGATGGGGCGAACGAAAAGGACGTTCCGTCATCAGCGAGGTCTCTTTCCCTATTTTGCCCGCTACGGAATGTATCTTGGTCGTCTCCAGCGCCTCATAAAGCGTCAGAGGCGGTAAAATAGTCGGAATACGTTTCGCCAGCATGGACTTGCCCGCTCCGGGAGGACCGACCAATATCACGTTGTGTCCCCCCGCGGCAGCCACCTCAAAGGCGCGTTTCACATTCTCCTGTCCCTTCACGTCGGAGAAATCAATATCGAAGAGCCCCAAATGCGAAAAGAACTCCTTTCTCGTATCAATAATCGTTTGGGGAATTTCCACCTTCTTGTTCAAGAAATCCACCACCTCCAAGAGCGTTTTGGCACCATAGACCTCCAAATTATTCACCACCGCCGCCTCATTAGCGTTTTCCGCAGGAAGAATCAAACCTTTATAACCCTCTTGTCTAGCTTTAATGGCTATCGGCAGAGCCCCTTTAATGGGTTGCAGCGTGCCATCCAACGACAACTCACCCATGATGACATAACGTTCCAACTCATCGGAGATGATGTCACCCGCACCCGCCAATATACCGATGGCAAGCGGAAGGTCATAGGCGGCGCCCTCCTTGCGGATATCCGCTGGCGCCATATTTATAACAACTTGGAAATGAGGGAATTTCATTCCACTAAACTGAATGGCGGAGATAATCCGCTCATGGCTCTCCTTAATCGCGTTATCAGGCAAACCCACCAACATGAAACGGATACCTTGCGACACATTTACCTCAATGGTAATTACAGTAGCGTCTATGCCTTGCACAGCCGCACCAAAAGTCTTCACTAACATTTTAAAACATTATTAAACAAGTAAACTCTTTACGACAAACAGGGATTTTTCCTTTTCCCGCAAACAAGCGAAACAAAAGTAGACATTATTTGTCAATATAACAAATTCCCCTCCGCAAAAACGGAAGGGAGAAGTATATGCATTAAACGAGCACCTTATTTACGATGAAGCAACAGAACAAGGATCAATAATATTCGATAGATCTAATAGTACCGCCAACCAGTGTGGAATCCATGGTTAGAAGTTTCCCCTTCAAATAATTACCATGTTTATCGAAATTCTCATATTGGAATATCTTTCCGCTCTCCAATGCGGCAGCGGCGGCGAAAGAATGACTAGTCGACATATTACCTCTCTTGTCATACGTATAATTTTCACGCATAAGCAACATGTTAAGAGAATTGTAGACACACAAATCCACGACATTTCCCTTCGCATCGTAACTTCTGGACTCCCTTTGACTGATTTTCTCCTCGTCCTCATAAGTGCAAAGCAAAGTGTCGTTTCCTTGTTTATCGTACGCCATGGTCGTCTTGCTAACGAACTTTCCGTCTGACGTTTCAATACGGTTTTCTATCAAATTACCCAAACTATCGTAGCGGTTTATCGCCCTGTACATCAGAATACCATTTAAATTAAAGTCCTGACATTCATCCACATTCCCCTTTTCATCATAATGATAAACGATAGAACGAACCAAAGCATCACTAGCACCCCGCACCTCAGTCAACTCCTTCCTATTATTTCCATCATATTTGGATAATCTTTTTTGGACCATATTACCCTCTTCGTCATACATTGAGACGCAAGTCTGATTACCCATCTCGTCGAACTCCGTCTTGCTCGTCATGAATCCTTGAATCAAATCGCCAGAATTGATGACAGCTTGATACTCCGTAAGCGTCTTGACATCACCCTTCAATCCAGCCTTTTCCACATCCGTTTTTTCTTTCTTGACAGATTCGCAACAGCACATCATCACAGACAATAATGTCAACAAAATATATTTCACCGATTTCATAAATATTACTTCTATAAAAATTCAACAATCGAGACGATCCAGCCTCATCATTCGTAACGGATAGCCTCGATAGGATCCAACTCCGAAGCCCTCTTCGCAGGATACCATCCGAAAAGGACACCCGTCAAGGTACATACCAAAAAGGACAACACCACGGAATAAACCTGAATATAAATCGGCCAACCCAATATAAACTCTAAGGCATAAGAAGCGCCGACGCCCAAAACGACGCCAATCAGACCGCCAGTCACACTAATCAGAATGGCCTCGATAAGGAATTGGGACAAGATATCGATTCCCCTTGCGCCCACCGACATACGCAGACCGATTTCACGGGTTCTTTCCGTAACGGAGACATACATGATATTCATGATACCAATACCGCCGACCACCAAGGAGATACCGGCGATACAAGCCAACAATTTAGTCATCATATCGGTCGTGGATGTCATCATGGAGCTCAACTCCTCTTGGGAACGGACGGAGAAGTCATCATCCGCCCCCTCCTTCAGTTTATGGTTCTGCCTCAACACCTCGCTAATCTCTTCTATTGCCTTGTCGGTCATATCCTCTGATTTGGCAGAAGCATAGATTCCGTTCAGATAAGTGATGTTGCTCACACGTTTCTGAATCGTCGTATAAGGAGCAAGCACCACAGCATCCTGATCCTGACCCATACTATTATAACCCTTAGGAGTCAAGACACCCACCACAGTAAGCGGCACCTTACCAAAGCGGACCACCTTACCAATAGGCTCTTCCTGATTAGGGAAAAGATTATCCACAATCGTCTTACCGATGACGCAAACCTTAGCGGAAGAAGCGATATCCTGATCGGTGAACATATCACCTTGACTTATAGTCAACTTCCTGATTTCCAGATAATCTTGAGAGACACCGGAGACAGAGGCAGGATAATTATTGTTTCCATAAATCATCTGACCGCTGCTGCTGACCGTCGGGGAGACAAACGCCACATAACGACCGCATTTTTTCACGATATCCGTATAATCAGCGTTCTTCAACGTCTGCATGTCGGACGAATTCATACGAACCCCACCGCCACGCTTATCGTTATTACCCGGATGGACCATAATCATATTAGAACCCATCTCGGAGATCTGCTCCTGAATACTTTTCTTGGAACCCTGACCGATAGCCAACATGGCTATAACGGAAGCCACACCGATAATGATACCCAGCATGGTTAGGAAAGACCTCAACTTATTATTGTTGATTGCGCGTATGGCAATCTTGAAAAGATTCGTAAGATTCATAAAATCAATCTATTTACACATTAATCCTTTTGAGGAGGCAAAGCATCCAAAGCCTCCTTCGCCGATGCGATATGCTCGTTGACAGTATCTTCGATAACCTGTCCGTCGCGCAAGCGAATGTTCCGACTGCTATATTGCGACAACTCAGGGTTATGGGTCACAAAAATGATGGTTCTACCCTTCGCGTACAACTCTTGGAAAAGCACCAAGATTTCGAAAGAAGTACGCGTGTCCAAGTTACCCGTCGCCTCGTCGGCCAGAATGATGACAGGGTCGTTCACCAAAGCGCGGGCGATGGCCACACGTTGCTGCTGACCACCCGACATCTGATTAGACTTATGATTCAACCTCGATTCCAAGCCAACCGCTTTCAAAGCCTTCACCGCCCTCTCGTAGCGTTCCTCGTCCGACACGGAAGAGTTGTACATCAAAGGGAGCTCCACATTCTCCACAGAGGTGGTCTTCGGCAAAAGATTATAGTTTTGGAATACGAAACCGATTTTACGGTTACGCAAGATGGCGCGCTCGTTTTTGCCCATCGTGCGGACCTCCACACCATCCAAGTAGTACTCGCCGGAAGTAGGCGTATCCAAACAACCGAGAGAGTTCAACAAAGTGGACTTTCCCGAACCGGACGTTCCCATGATGGTCACGAACTCCCCCTCATAGATGGCGAAAGAGACACCGCGCAAAGCATGCACCACCTCATCGCCGACAACGAAGTCACGTCTGACATCACGCAGTTCGATAATCGGCCGTCTCGTTTCCTTATTCTGTTCCATGGGCATAACAATCATTTAGGTTTACCACCACCCGGACGTTTAGGCATGAACGGGCTTCCACCCTTAGCAGGATCAGGAGCGCCCGCAGGCTTACCCTCCATCTCAGAGGTCTCGATAGAAGAGACGATCAAGTGCTCACCAAGGTTCAAACCAGAGAGCACCTCCGTGCGAGAACCATTGCTCACACCCGTCTTGATGCAGCGTTGCTCCGCCAATGTCTTATCCACGATCGCCCAAACGGTAGGACCTTGAATAGAGTCAGGGCTCAACCATTTAGCCGTCATTCCCGGAGGCAACAACTTCTCGTCCATTTGGAAACGCAAAGCCTTGTTAGGAATCGTCACGATGCTATCCTTGTTCAATGTAAGTACCGAAATATTAGCCGTCAAACCCGGTTTCAGTTTCATATCAGGGTTCTTAGCATCTACAATCACCTCGTAAGTCACCACATTAGAAGTCGTCGTAGGCTCCAAACGGACCTGACGAACAACACCCTTGAACTGGTCGTTCGGATAAGCGTCCACGGTAAACTCCACAGACTGTCCTTCAGCCACCTGACCGATGTCAGCCTCATCGATATTCGCCACAACCTGCATATCCACTAAGTTCTCCGCAATGATGAAGAGAGTCGGAGTCGTCATGCTCGCCGCAACGGTCTGTCCCTCCTCCACTTCAACGGAAATCACGACACCATTGATTGGGGAAGTAATCGTCGCATACCCCAAATTGGTCTGCGCCCTATCCACCTCATATTTCGCTTTGCGCAAAGAGTTGGAGACCTTCATATATTGGAACTCGATCTCCTCGAACTCCGCCTCGCTGATGAGTTTCTTTTCATGCAGCGCCACATTCCTATCATACACTTTCTTGTAATAATCATACTCATGCATCGCATTGGAGTAATCGGTCTTGGCAGACTCCAAAGAGGTAGAAAGTGTGGAACGATCCAACTCAGCCAAGAGTTGTCCCTTCTTCACCTTGGAATTATAATCCACATGAATCTTATCAATTTTTCCGGAGACCTGCGTACCCACCTCAACCTCAGTGACAGGCTCGACCTTACCGGTAGCCGTGATTGCGTTCGTGATGGTTCCCAACTCCACAACCTCAGTCTTCACGATGGCTTGAGGCTTTTTCTTCTTACCGAAGAATAAAAAATAAGCGGCTACCGCTAAAAGCAGTATCCCCAAAATCACTAAAATCCTCTTTTTATTCATATCATTAATTATAGTTTATTCTCGAGTATGTCACAAACACATCTCATAAGATAAAGCATATCCCATAAGAAAGAAAAATAAATTTCTAAAAATATCGGATATCATGGAACAGGAAATCGACGAATCGGCGAATTTCATCGACGAATTAGCGTCATGCGCCGTCCATTGATTCATTTCGCTAATATCAGCGACCTGCGTTCGCATTCAATATTTCAGTCACTTTCTCCCGCCAATCCTCCCTATTCAAAGGTTGATAGACATGGAAGCCCATAGACTTGGCCGTTTCGATATTTTTTTGTCCGTCATCCACAAAGAGTGTCTCCTCCGCCTTAATGCCCGCCTTCTCCAACACATAAGAAAATATCTCACGGGAAGGCTTCGTCATCTTCAGCCGATACGAAGCGAAAAGCTCATCAAAATAATAGGAGATCGGCTTGCCAAGTTCCGTAAACGATTCGGATTCAGCCCATTCGAAGACATGAGGATTAATATTACTCAACAAATAGAGACGATAGTTTTCACGCAAGCTCTCCAGAAAACGCAAGCGGTTCAGATCCACGCGCTCCACGATAGAGAGCCAAGCGTCCTCGATCGCCTCGTCAGGCACCCATTTGCCCGTCAAGGCACGAAATGCGTCATTGAACTCAGCGCGGTTCTTCGAGCCATCCTCCAAATCGAGGAAGATACCATTCTGACGATATAAATTCAGATAATCGGAGGTATTCTCCAAACCCAATGCTTGGAAGGAGCGTATCGCCCGCTCCAAATCAGCGTCGATCAGGACACCGCCGAAATCGAATACCACATTCTTGATCATCTCTTCAGCAAAAAGTAATCCGAGAACGACCCCTTAGAAAGGGCAGGTTTAATATAGACCTCGCTATCCTTCGGAAATTTTCTAATCATATCCATCACAGCCGGAACACCAGCTTCCTTTGCCAATTTCGACAAGTCATAGACAAAGATGCCGGAGCAAACCCTCTTCCCCTCCTTCTCGGAGAACTGCAAATCCTTCAATTCGCATTCCATCTCCATAGGTCCGCTCTCGATCTTGCAGGGAACAGCCAATATACTATCCTTGCAATCCGTCTCAATGGTCAACGCAAACGAAAGAGGCAACTCACCATACATTAGACGATTCTCGTAGATGGACTCCTGAATCGGCGAGAAATCGGGCGTCACACACTCCACCGACATATAGCAGACACTACGCATGGAGACAAAGTTCCAAACGGTTTTGCTATTGTCCTGCTGAGGCTCTGACTCACCACCCCAAAGGGCGACGGCCAAAGCCGAGAGAGCGCACACCGACAATATGGCCACTAAAAGATATTTCTTCATATACATTAGATTTTCAACGCACCGACAATCTCCTTAACGGACTTACATCCATGGCGCTCCAAATAGTCGTTCACACCCTCCACCACTTTCAAAGTCACAGAAGGATCAATAAAGTTAGCCGTGCCGATTTCGACGGCGGAAGCGCCAGCCAAGAAGAATTCGACCGCATCCGTAGCGTTCATAATACCTCCCAGACCGATTACAGGAATCTTCACCGCCTTAGCCACCTGCCAAACCATACGCAAAGCGACTGGCTTCACGCAAGGACCTGACAAACCGCCCGTCACCGTAGAGAGGACCGGCTTCATCCGTTCCGCATCGATAGCCATACCCATCAAGGTATTGATAAGCGACACGCTATCCGCACCAGCCGCCTCGGCAGCCAAAGCGATTTCGGCGATGTTCGTGACATTCGGAGAGAGTTTCACGATTAAAGTCTTCTTATAAGCCTTACGGACCGCAGAAACCACAGACTCAGCGCCCGAGCAAGTTGTTCCGAAAGCCATACCGCCTTGTTTCACATTCGGGCAAGAGATATTCAATTCAATGGCGGGGATATCCTCCAACGCATTGATTTTCTCAGCAGTCGCCACATAGTCGTCCACGCTAGCGCCCGAAACGTTCACGATCATGTTCGTCTGGACCTTGCGGATACGAGGATAGATATTCTCTATGAAATAATCCACACCCTTATTCTGCAGACCCACACAATTCAACATGCCAGAAGGAGTCTCCGCCATACGAGGGTAAGGGTTTCCCTCACGATGGGCGATTGTGGTTCCCTTCACTATGATACCGCCAATACGGCTGATATCGATGAAATCAGCATACTCCTCACCATATCCGAATGTGCCGGATGCGGTCATCACCGGGTTCTTCATCTGCAACCCACCAATCTTTACGCTTAAATCTGCCATGTCAAATCTTTTATGTTAAACACTGGGCCATCGGAACAAACACACTTATGACCGACCTTCGTCTCGGTCACGCAGCAAAGGCAAGCACCCAGACCGCAAGCCATCTTATTCTCCAAAGAGACCTCACAATCGATGCCGTTCTTAGCGGCGAACGCAGCCACCGCCTTCATCATAGGCGTCGGGCCGCAAGAATATATCTTATCAAACTTCTCCTTCGACAAAACCGAGTGGTTCGTCACGAAACCCTTCTCACCAAGAGAGCCGTCTTCCGTCGTCACCAACACCCTGCCGACACGCTCGTAGTGTTCCATTTGAAGCAGATCTTTTCCAGAACGGGCACCCAACAAGAAAGTAGGTTGGAACCCTTTTTGCTTCAGATAATTTCCCAGTTCCAACAAAGGAGCCACACCGACACCACCGCCGACCAGCAGCAAAGATTTTTGATTGTCGTTAGGATCCGAGAAACCGTTACCCAAAGGCAATACCAAATTCAGCTTGTCGCCAGCCACCAACGTAGCCAGTTTGCGGGTACCGTCGCCCACCAACTGAATCAAAAGCCACAGCTCGTTTTTACTTCTATCCACGAAATGGATGGAAATCGGACGCCTTAGGAAAGTCGTGGGAGAGTTATCCACACGCACTTCGGCGAACTGTCCCGGACGCATCTCAGGGAGAGGAGAAGAAGAGGTCAGTTTGACCAATATATGTTTATCACCCAACTTTTCGTTGGAGACAACATTCAAATCCAATATCTGTTTTTTCATAAACCAACAAATTCACTTTAAAGCACAAAGATAATAAATCCCCGACGGAAGAGACATTTCCGAAGAGTGAATTTTCTTAATTCTTAATTCTTAATTATCTTCGCGTCATATTCAACCAAAAGCACAACATCATGGACCAGGTTACGGAAAACCCTGTAAAAAACCGAAGACTTCCCGCTTTAACGCTCATCGTTTCGGTACTTATCACATGTTACCTCACCGCCAACACCATGGCGGTAAAACTCATCAATGCGCACGGCATCACCCTATTCGACGCCGGGACCATCATCTTCCCATTCACCTACATGCTCGGAGACGTGCTAACCGAAATCTGGGGGTTCAAGACCTCCAAACAAGTCATCTGGCTCACCTTCGGTTGCGAAATCATCTTCACGATATTCACATGGATAGGCATCTGGCTACCCTATCCGGAGGAGACAGTTGCGACAGCCGACGCATATAAAGAGATATTCGGCATCGTACCGCGCATCACCGTCGCCTCCCTCATCGCCTTCCTTTGCGGAGAGTTGCTCAACGCATGGACCTTCGTGAAAATCAAGGAAGCCACACAAGGGAAGCGATTCTGGCTACGCGCCATCGGCTCCTCCCTATTCGGCTACATTCTGGACACTACCCTATTCGTCCTCATAGCCTTCGCAGGATGCGTACCCGCCAATGATCTCATCTCGATGATACTCATACAGATAGTCGTAAAATTATTATTAGAATCCCTATTAGCGACCCCTATCGCTTGGGCGGTCACCAATAAGATAAAACAGAAGTGCGGACAACTTGATTAAATCGTACCGAACTAACAAACAACGAATTACGACATATCATTCATATGTGGCAATAAAATTCAAATCCACAATTCGAGGAGATATTTACCACAATAAAAAATTTTCTTAACTTCGCGATATCATAAAAAAGCAGAAATGGAAGACTTCATCGTATCAGCAAGAAAATACCGCCCGACCACGTTTTTATCCGTAGTCGGACAGAGCGCATTGACCAATACGCTGAAGAGAGCCATTTCCAGCAAACACTTGGCGCACGCCTATCTCTTCTGCGGACCGCGCGGAGTCGGAAAGACAACTTGCGCCAGAATCTTCGCGAAGACCATCAACTGTCTGTCGCCGACCGCCGACGGAGACGCCTGCAACGAGTGCGAATCCTGCAAAGCCTTCAACGAGCAACGCTCCTACAACATCCATGAGTTAGACGCCGCCTCCAACAACTCTGTGGAAGACATCCGTTCGCTCATCGACCAGGTGCGTGTCGCCCCGCAAATCGGACATTACAGCGTATACATCATCGACGAGGTGCACATGTTGTCACAAGCCGCCTTCAACGCTTTCCTGAAGACGTTGGAAGAACCGCCGGCACATGCGATCTTCATCCTCGCCACCACAGAGAAGCATAAGATCCTACCAACCATACTCTCACGATGCCAAATTTACGATTTCAACCGTATGGGCATCGAAGACACCGTGAAACACCTTCAGATGGTAGCGGAGAAAGAGGGTATCAAAGCGGAGGCGGAAGCCCTAAGCATCATTGCCCAAAAGGCGGACGGAGGTATGCGCGACGCCCTCTCCATCTTCGACCAAATAGCAGCCAGCACCGACGGAAACATCACCTATCAAGGTGTGTTGGAGAACTTGAACGTGTTGGATTACGACTACTATTTCAAATTGGTAGATTTCTTCTTCAACGGGAAAGTATCCGAAAGCCTACTGACATTCAACGAAATACTAAACAAAGGATTCGAGGCGCAAAACTTCGTCAACGGACTAAGCGCACACCTTCGCAACCTGATGGTCTGCAAAGACCCGCAAACCGTTCAACTTCTGGACGTGGGAGCGAATGTGAAAGAGCAATACCAGAAACAGGCGCAAAGCGAAGCCTGCACAAACGAATTCCTATACAAAGCCTTAATGGTCTGCAACCAATGCGACCTCAACTACCGAATCAGCAAAAACAAGCGGCTGCTTGTTGAGTTAACGCTTATCCGACTTTGCCAATTGTCGGACGAAAAAAAAAAATAATTGGGTAGATGAATGGGATGCCGACTGGCTACCATTGGACATTTTCCTTCCCAGCACAATCGCGCTAAGACAAGGCGGTCAAACCGTCACGAGGAGCACCAACGGCGCTCCGAGACCCACCGCACCCGCATCCACAACTCAGACGCAACAGCCTAAAACCAACGTTTACGGAACCACCTCCACCTTCTCCATCAAAGGCGCCATGCAGAAGAAGGAGGAAATCATCGTGAAACAGCAGGAGGAGCAGATGAGCATCAGCAGTGAAAAGGAGGACTTCACGCAGGAGGCGCTCATCAGAGCATGGAACGCCTACACCCAATTCGCCACGGAGAAACCCGTCCTGCAACAAACCATCCAACAATGCAAGCCAGTCCTTGGTACCGATTACAGAATCATACTCGCCGTATACAACTCTTCACAAGAAGAAATCATGATGAACGAAAGGATTCGAATCGTGAATTACCTGAGAAAAACATTACATAACGGAAGCATTGATTTAGACATACGCATCTATGAAGCAGGCGAGAGTACGAAAATGCTCACGAAAAAAGAGCTCTTCATCCAAATGATTGGACATAACCCCAACTTGAAAAAACTCACGAAGGAATTCGACCTAGAACTTTCTTGACCGATGGCAAACATAAAAAGGCGCAAAGAGACCCTTTCGGACCATCTTGCGCCTTCCTTCGCAATGAACAATTAATTATGCGAGAGGGAACGACAATTTCGTCTTGTCGTTCATATCAACTACCATAAAAGAACGTGCGAACTTCTTCAACATTACAATCGTTTCCTCCGATGGAGAAACCAATTCGATACCGATGTTGTCCTTCTCAATGACCTTCTTACTATGGTCTTCGGCACGATCAAAAATATTAGAATTAAGAGTAAAGGATTTTATCATACGCATTCCATTTAAGTTAATACTATTTTTAAAACGAAAAGAACACATGTTTTATTATGCCACATGAGGTATAAAAAAACACGAATTCAAAAATTGCTGATTTCAACGGGAAAAAATCGGCATATTTTTTTTTATTTTTTATAATTCACAGCAAAAATCATCTATAGGAGGAGAAAAAAAGTAAAAATAGAGACGCTAGTTTGAAGAATGCGATTCTAAAACAGAAATTTCAAAGCTTAAATCAACAAAAGAAGGAGAAAAATATGCCATTTTTTTCAAATTGTCCACACATTTTTTCAAATCGTACACATGAAATCCACATGAAAGGGATAAAATTGCAGTGAAAATTAAATGACCCTTATTTGTAAACATAAACACTATATGCAAACCTTAATTTAGTACCATTTGAAGCACATGTAAGATAAAGCCGCGGATTAACCATTACCGCGGCTTTCTTATTTATATGAGGAGATGAATTTATATGAGGAGATGAACGGGAATAGGAGCAGTCCAACCATGGAAGGTTCACTTTTCCCATCTTACCCGAAAGGGAGGAAAGATGTGGACAATTTTGAAAAATGTGTGGATTTTAGATTTTATCCACAAAAAGCGAAAAAAAATCCACAAAAAAATACCGATTTCATCGTAAAATTGCAACAGAAACGATAAGGAAAGCGATTCTAAAGTTTCTAAATTAAATTGACCCTATTATATAAATATACTATATCCGTCTAACCTTAATTTACAATGTGAAAAAATTCAAGTTTGCGACAAGAGCCCATCATTCGACGGGCTCTTGTCGTATCTATGAGTTAACAAAAGAAAGAGTCCTCATTGTTCCATCACCCGGAACGCAACATTAGGATCAAAAAAAAGAGACACCCCCAGGCATCTCTCTCTCAAACATAGTATGATTAAAAATTCGCTTACTCTAACGAAGATAAAGGCACCCTAATCACCTCAGGAGATATCTCAACTCCGAAATTCTTCTTCACAGACGAACAGATATTCTGAGCCAAGCTCCACACATCCGTCCCAGTAGCGCCACCATAATTGACCAACACCAAAGCTTGCTTCTCGTAAACACCCACATTACCTACACGTTTACCTTTCCAACCGCTCTGTTCTATCAGCCATCCCGCAGGAATCTTGCAACCATTCACCATCTCATAGAAAGGCATCTTAGGATAACGCTCCAGCAATTTGTCCACAACAGGACGTTCCACAACAGGATTTTTAAAGAAACTGCCCGCACTGCCTAACACGGCAGGATCAGGTAACTTATCATGACGGATCTGCCGGACCGTCTCTCGAATAACCCGCAAAGCATCCTTATCCTCCGGCGACAACGGGCGATCCAAAGCGGAACGCAGATTACCATAATCCAAGCACAGACGATGGAAAGGAGCTTTCGTCAGACGGAAGTCGACCGACAAGACGATATATTGCGGATGACTTTTAAAAAAACTATTACGATAACCGAACTCGCAATCAGCATTGGCAAGCGAAAGAGTCGTTCCGTTCACCGTGTCGAAAAGGAGGACAGCATCTATCACATCCTTCGCCTCCACGCCATAAGCGCCCACATTTTGGACAGGAGCAGCTCCGACACTACAAGGTATCGACGAAAGATTCTCCACACCGCCCCAATCCTGATCAACCGCATAGGCGATAAAGTCATCCAAGACGCAACCCGCCTCTACACGCACCAACACATCGCTACCCGTCTCATGCTGAATCGTAACATTTTTAGCAACTGAATGAAGGATAGTACCCTCATAATCACCGCAGAAAAGCAGATTCGCTCCACAGCCTATAGAGAGCCATGGTCGGGAAAAGAGCCCATCCTTATAGAGGCGCGTCAAATCGTCCTCACCCTCATATTCGATAAAAAAAGAGCAGACGGCGGGGATTCCGAAAGTGTTATTCCCCTTTAACTGATAATTTTTATGTATTTCCATAAGATTTCACTTTTTACAAAGTTAATTTTTCATAGGCATAAAAAAGAATGATATGGGCTAAAAAATCATTCTTCCGGGTAAATTCAAAAACACACAAAGCGAACAAAGCGATTAGACGTAATAAAAAAGGCGATGTCAGAAACACCGCCTTTAAACTTCAATCTAAAAAATCATTATTCACGATTTCTACGGAAATTACCGCGTGGTCCGTTTCCCGGACGTCTCTCCTCACGCGGTTGAGCCTCCTTGATATGGATTGTTCTACCGTCGAACTCGCCGCCGTCCAATTCAGAGATAGCCTTACGGGCAGCCTCATCATCCGGCATCTCGACAAAGCCGAAACCTCTGGACTTTTGTGTCTCCCTATCAAGAATCACCTTGGCAGAAGAGACTTCCCCATACTCTTTAAACAAATCACACAAGTCCGCATCAGTAACAGCGTAACTCAAATTTGAAACAAAAATGTTCATCAATAAAAATATAAAAAATAAATAATAGGTTCGATATTGGGGAAGAAAGATAAACTATGTTTGAGAAAGACAAACCATCATTTGACATTCTAACGGCCAAAATCCAATACAAATATAATTATTAATCTCAAAGTCTTGTCGCAAATTCATAAAAAAAGATAGTAACTTTGTATATAATTAGTAAAAAAAATGGAACTCATCGGCACACATACTTTCACTGTTCAACCCTTTGAAGTCGATTTCAGAGGAGAAATCACCTTGGCACTCATCATCAGCAACCTTTTAAACACGGCTGGACACCACGCCAACGAAAGAGGATTCGGCATCAAACAGCTCAATCAGAGCGGCAACACTTGGGTATTATCCCGCCTTGTCATAGAAATGAGCCGCATGCCACAAGAAGGAGAAACCGTAAAGATAGAGACTTGGATAGAGAGCGTAATCAGGAGTTTCACACAAAGGAACTTTTGTATCAAAGGAGAAGGCGAAGAAATCCTCGGATACGCTAAGTCATTTTGGGCGATGATCAATATGGAGTCACGTCGTCCTGCCAGTCTAGCCGAACAACACCTTGAACGATTTTTCTGCGACAAAGATTGTCCGATTGAAAGAGCGGGGAAAATCAGTGTGTCAACAGAAGGCGACAAATCCTATATTAACATAAAATACAGCGACTTAGACATCAACAAGCACCTTAACAGCGCAAAATATGTCGAACATATCCTCAACGCATTCGACATGGAAGAACTAGAAGGACAAACAATTAAGAGGCTCGAGATGGAATATTTAGAGGAATGCAGATTCGGAGAGACCATTCAAATCACCAAAACGAAAGTGTCTGGGAAAGAATACCTAATCAACATGGCCAAAGAATCAGGAGAAACAGCATGCAAAAGCAAAATCTTCTTGCAATAAAGGCGCTCCGTGGCACATTCCAGCGTCATTATTTTCCATCATATAGCGAAAGATTCCATACACTTCAAAAAAAATATTGTCCGTATCTATCGACAGCGCTGTAATTATATTTAATTATTTAAAAATCAGCAAAATACGCATAAACACAATCCAAAAAACGGAATAATCAGTCTGTTTAAAAAAGGAGAATTTAAAGGAGGTGTGTTTAGATGTTTTTTTGTAAATTTGCACCTTTGTTATAAACAATTGTGTGTGAATATGAAATACGGATTCGACAACGAAAAGTATTTGAAAATCCAGTCCGAACATATCAAGGAAAGGATTGGGAAATTCGGGGACAAGCTCTATTTGGAGTTCGGAGGGAAACTGTTCGACGACTATCACGCCAGCAGGGTATTACCAGGATTCCAACCTGACAGCAAACTAAAAATGCTGATGCAGTTAAGCGATTGTGCTGAAATCATCATCGTCATCAGCGCCATCGACATAGAAAAGAATAAGGTTAGAAGCGATTTAGGCATCACGTACGACATGGACGTCATCCGTCTGCGCGACGAATTCGTGAACAGGGGATTGATGGTCGGCTCCGTTGTCATCACTCACTACAAAGGGCAAGAGAGTGCGAAAACTTTCACAAAAAAGCTGAAACGTCTCAACATAAAGACCTATTACCACTACACCATAGAGGGCTATCCTTCCAATGTGGCGCTTATCGACTCCGACGAAGGATTCGGCAAGAACGATTACGTCGAGACGACCAGACCGTTAGTAGTCGTGACAGCTCCGGGTCCGGGAAGCGGTAAGATGGCAGTATGTCTCAGCCAACTCTACCAAGAGAACAAGAAAGGCATCAAGGCGGGATACGCAAAGTTCGAGACATTCCCGATATGGAACCTTCCGCTAAAACACCCGGTCAACATCGCCTACGAGGCGGCCACCGCAGACTTGAACGACGTGAACATGATCGACCCGTTCCATCTGGAAGCCTACGGAAAGACAACTGTCAACTACAATAGGGACATTGAAATATTCCCCGTGCTAAACGCCATCTTCGAAGGCATCTACAAAGAGAACCCATATAAATCGCCCACAGACATGGGCGTGAATATGGCAGGAAACTGCATCTACGACGACGAAGCCTGCCAATACGCCTCCAAACAAGAGATTATACGCAGATACTATGCGGCGCTCAGCGACGTGGCGGAAGGGAAATGTGATGAATCCGAGGCAAACAAAATCGCCCTTCTGATGCAACAGGTAAAAGCAACAACAGACGACCGCAAGGTGACCGTGGCGGCAAAAGCAAGAGCCGAGAAATCAAAGGTTCCTACCGCTGCCATCGAATTAGCGGACGGCACCATCATCACATCGGAGACGACCTCATTACTAGGCACCTGTGCCGCACTTCTTCTCAACGCCACCAAACATCTAGCGGGCATCGACCACAAAGTGAAGCTTATTCCGGCAGATATGATCGAACCGATACAAAACATGAAGGTCTCCTACCTCAAAGGGAAGAATCCTCGCCTGCACACAGACGAAGTGCTGGTGGCCTTAGCAATGCTCAGCAAAAACGATGAGAATTGTGCAAAAGCATTGAATCAACTATCAAAATTCGAAGGATGCCAAGTCCACACCACCGTGATGATAAGCGAAGTGGACAGGAAAATATTCAAAAAACTAGGAGTGGACTTCACTTGCGAGCCAATCAAAAAACGATAAGCCCATGTTCGCCATCAAAGAAATAGAAAAAGTAGGAGCATACACCCAATTACTCTATCGAGTATTCGCCAAACCGGATAGATGGAGTATGTTTTTCCGCCAATATAGGGAAGAATTGAAAAAACAGGGCATAGACTCCCTCGCCATAGATGTGATCATATCCATCTTCATCGGCGCCGTCATCACCATCCAGATGATTAAGAATATGGAGAATCCAATTCTCCCCAACACGCTAATCGGGTTGGCGACGCGCGACATTCTTTTACTGGAATTCTCATCGGCCATCCTCTGCCTTATCCTTGCGGGTAAAGTAGGTTCTAACATCGCATCCGAAATAGGCACGATGCGGATTACGGAGCAAATAGACGCCTTAGACATCATGGGCGTCAACTCAGCCAATTACCTGATACTTCCGAAAATCATCGCCTTCGTCACCATCACCCCGATATTGGTTCTTACCAGTATGTTCGTGGGAATCATCGGAGGATACGGCGTAGGTTTGTTCACAGACCTGATTACAGTCAACGCATACGAGGCGGGCATCCAATACGCCTTCACGCCTTATTACATCACCTACTCCATCATCAAGAGCGTCATCTTCGCCTTCATCATCACATCCGTATCCGCCTTTTATGGATATAGTGTCAAGGGAGGAGCCTTGGAAGTGGGTAAGGCAAGTACCGACGCCGTTGTAAACAGCAGCGTCCTTATTCTTCTATTCGACATCATGTTAACGAAACTGCTATTATGATCGAGGTAAAGCACGCAATCAAATCATTCGACGGAAACACAGTCCTCAAAGACGTCTCCACCCTATTTGAGACAGGAAAGACCAACCTCATCATCGGGCAGAGCGGTTCCGGAAAAACCGTGCTCATGAAGAGCGTAGTCGGCATCCACAGAATCGATTCAGGTGAGATATTATACGACGGCAGAGACATCACCCAAATGAAACGAAAAGAGCTCAACCAACTCCGTAGGGAAATCGGTATGCTCTTTCAAGGCGCCGCATTGTTCGACTCCATGACGGTCCTACAAAACGTGAAATTCCCGCTCGACATGTTTTCCGACATGACAGAAGAGGAAAAGACGGCCCGTGCCAAGTTCTGCCTGGAAAGAGTGGAACTCTCACATGCGCTCGACCTCGCACCATCCGAAATCAGCGGTGGTATGCAGAAGCGCGCCGCCATAGCAAGAGCTATTGTATTGAATCCCAAATACTTATTCTGCGACGAACCTAACTCGGGACTTGATCCGAAGACATCCCTTCTCATCGACCAATTGATTCAAGACATCACCCACGAGTTCAATATCACCACCGTCATCAACACGCACGATATGAACTCCGTGATGGAGATCGGAGAGAACATCGTCTTCATCTACAAAGGTGAAAAAGGATGGCAAGGCACCAAAGACGAGATATTCGAAACAGGCTGCGAGACATTGGAAGAGTTCATATTCGCCTCCAACCTCTTTAAAGAGGTAAAAGAGGCACATCTTCACTTCTCGAAAGGTAAGAACAACAAATAAAACAGATAGGAGGAAAAGACATGGCGATACTCGATTTCTTAAAAACACCGAAAATCAGGGAATACCACCACGAATACA
Source organism: uncultured Bacteroidales bacterium (assembly GCA_937907165.1). Classification (GTDB taxonomy): domain Bacteria; phylum Bacteroidota; class Bacteroidia; order Bacteroidales; family Paludibacteraceae; genus UBA1181. Next base: position 24,994 of record CALCUH010000034.1, read on the forward strand.
TCTATTACGATCCCGACAAAGAGGCAAGAGAAGAGAGAATCAAAAGGGTTCAAAGGAAAAAGGAAGCCGAGAAGAACAACGAGCTCTATTCTTCCACTTTGAAACAGGGCGTATTCACTTCCCAATTGAAGAGTAACAAGATTAAGTCGGAAAGCAAAAATCTCCGCATCGTTATGACTCTAATCGTCATCGCCGTCATCATCTACATGATAAAATAACGATTATGAACGACATCATACATGTTTTGCCTGATTCCGTAGCTAATCAAATAGCGGCGGGAGAAGTAATCCAACGTCCGGCATCGGTCATCAAAGAGTTGGTAGAAAACTCCATAGACGCAGGAGCGGACAACATCCAAGTGGTGATTAAAGATGCGGGACGCACCCTCATCCAAGTCATCGACAACGGGAAAGGTATGAGCGAGACGGACGCCCGCATCGCGTTCGAGCGCCACGCCACCTCAAAAATCAACACCGCCAACGACCTATTCGCCTTAAAAACGATGGGATTCCGAGGGGAAGCGTTAGCCTCCATCGCCTCCATCGCTCAAGTGGAACTACGTACCAGAAGGGCGGAAGACGAAGTCGGGACGCTCGTCACGATAGCAGGCTGCAAGGTGGAGAACCAGACATCCGTCTCATGCCCCGTCGGGACCAATTTCGCCGTGAAGAACATCTTCTTCAACGTGCCTGCCCGCAGAAAATTCCTCAAATCGAACGCATACGAATTCTCCCAGATAGAGCGGGAATTCTACCGCATAGCGCTTGTCTACCCGCAGATAGAGTTTCAACTCATACACAACGACCAAATCATTCTGTCGTTGAAGAAAGGCAACTACAAAGAGCGCATCAGCAGCGTGTTCAAGAACGTCAAAGGAATCAGCACGCAACTCTTCAGCATCAATGTAGACTCTACCCTGGCGAAAATTTACGGATTCGTGGGGAAGCCCGAGACAGCCAAGAAAAAGAACGACAGACAATTCTTCTTCGTGAACGGAAGATTCATGAAGCACAACTACTTCCACAGCGCAGTCATCCAAGCCTACGGAACGATGTTGCAACCCGGCACGTCGCCCGACTATTTCATCTACTTCGAGATAGATCCGGAGAGCATAGACGTGAACATACACCCGACTAAAACAGAAATTAAATTTGAGAACGAGAGCGCCATCTGGCCGCTTGTGACCTCTGGCGTCAGGGAAGGATTAGGAAAGTTCAACATCGCCCCGAGCATCGATTTCGACATGGAGGGAGCCGCCGACATTCCCGTATTCTCCAGCAGGAAAAACTCGTCTATCAATGCACCTAAGATCGAAATAGACACCAATTACAACCCGTTCGAGCAAGAGAAAACATCGGGTTCCCGCTCCTCCTATAGGAAAGAGAACACGTCAGGATGGGAGAACCTCTACGAAGGATTCGAATCCAGCAAATGGAGACCATCGGAAGCGACAGACATCTTCGAAAGTAATGTTTCCGGAGAAGGATTCGAAAGCGACAACACAGAATCGGAAGAGGGTGAAATAGTATGGAACGACACTCCGGAAGCCACGCAAGGCACTCTCAATATCGGAGGAGAGACAGAGGAGAGTCATAAGGAATACCTACAATTCAAGAACAAATACATCGTCACGCCCGTCAAATCAGGGCTCATGTGCATAGACCAGCACAGGGCGCACGTGCGGATTCTCTACGACCAATACATAACGCTCATCAGCCAAAAGAAGAGCGCCTCCCAGAAACTTTTATTCCCTGAGATAATAGAACTCTCAGAAGCGGAATCACTGATTCTGAACGATGCGATGGAAGACCTTCAATACATCGGGTTCGACCTCGCCCCGCTAGGCAAGAACACCTATAGTCTAAACGGAGCGCCCGCCAACCTAGCTAACGCTTCCGCAAAAAACTATGTGACGAACATCATCGCCACACTGAAAGAGTCACGCATAGACTTCAAGACACAAATCACGGAGCACGTGGCACTCTCCATGGCGGAGATGTCGGCGACCCCTTACGGAAGAGAACTACACGACCAAGAGATGATGGCGCTCGTCAGCGACCTATTCAAGTCGAAAGAGCCCGATTTCACGCCAGACGACAAACTAATCATTAAAATAATTCCGACGGACGACATCGAGAAAGGATTCAAATAATGGCGAAAGAAGATAAAGAAGAGGTTCGCATAGACAAATGGCTATGGGCGGTACGTTTGTTCAAGACCCGCACCATCGCAGCGGAAGCCTGCAAAAAAGGACGTGTCATGATGGGCGGAACCAATGTGAAAGCCTCCAAAATGATCCGTCTCAACGACATCATACAAATCAAACGTCCACCCATCGTCTACTCATTCAAAGTCTTAGGGTTGACCGAGAACAGAATGGGTGCGAAACTCGTACCCGATTTCATGGAGAACGTCACCACCCCCGACCAGCTACAAATGCTTGAGCTGAGCAAATTCAGTTCAAACGGCAAGCGAGACAGAGGCACAGGACGTCCTACCAAAAAGGAACGCCGCGACTTGGAAGAGTTCATCGAGCCAAGCTACGGGTTCGACGACGAATTCCTATTCGATTTCTCTGATGACGACGACGATTAAAAATAACAACATGAGAAGGAGGATTACATTCATACTATTCTTGCTGATTCTCTCCTTGGGAATGGTCCATGCGCAAAAGTACACCTATTTCACAGAAGAGACGGAAGAGGGCGTCCGATACGGCTACAAAGACAACAATGGGGATCCCTATTGCTCCGTTTACATGATTGGAACACTACCCGACCCATACGTCAGCGGCCTCAGACGAATCACAAAGGACGGAAAGATCGGGTTCGTCAACAAAAAGGGAGTGATCGTCATTCCGCCCATTTATGACCAAGCGGAACAATTTTCAAAAAAAACATGCGTCGTCAATATTGGCGCACAAGCAATCGAAAATTCAGCGACCGACGCATTCACGGAAGGGGAAAAAGTAGGCGGTCTATGGGGCGTCATCAATAAAAAAGGAGAGACAATACTACCCTGCGCATTCACCCGTATAAAGGACGGAAATACAGGCGAATACGAATACAAAAAGGGCGTGCAAATCTTCACGCTTTCCCCCAAAGGGAAAATCGTCTTCAAGAAAATAGCATCTATAGAAAAAAAGGGAGAATAAGCCATGCTGATCGCTAAACAAAAAAAAGAAGAAAACATCGCGGAATATGTCATCTACATGTGGCAATTGGAAGACATCCTAAGAGCCAACAAATTAGACATCAACAACATACAGAACCTCATCATCGACCCTTACCCAGTTGACGAGCAAACCAAGAAAGAGATGAGGGAATGGTACGACAACCTCATCCAAATGATGAAGATGGAACATTTGGAGGAGAAAGGGCATCTCCAAATCATCAAAAATACGGTGGACGACATGAACGACCTCCACATGGAATTGCTTCAGAAGCCCAAAGAAATACAATATAACGCACTATTTTTCAAAACATTGCCATTCCTTGTGGAATTCAGGAAGAAAGTAGGTGCCGGCGAAGAGATGAACGATGTGGAACTTTCTCTTCAAGCCTTGTACGGAATCCTGCTGCTCAGACTACAAAAGAAAGAGATCACGGCAGACACCTTAACCGCAGTGAAGCAAATCAGCCAACTACTCGCCGTGCTCGCCCAGAAATACAAGACATGGTTAAGTGAGGAACCAGAGGACTAAATAGTGGAAGAGGCTGCCCGCATAGACAAACACGTGCCAGATGGCATGATAATAAGTATGCTCCCCATCCTTCCAAAAGAAATATGTACCCAACGTAAATGAGAGTCCCTCGCCCAACAACATCCACAAACTGATGGCGGGGAAAGTCTCAAACACAGGCTTGACGATGAAGACAATCATCCAGCCCATCGTCAAATAGAGTCCTAACGAGAACTTGGGATATTTACCCAAGAAAAATATCTTATAGACGATACCCAATAACGTCAGCGTCCAAATCACCAAGAAACAGACGTTTCCGAGTGTTCCGCCTATCGTATACAACAAAATCGGAGAATATGAGCCCGCAATGGAGAGATAGATGGCGCTATGGTCGAAATAGCGCAAGACACGTTTTATCTTCGCATCGGTAACCCAATGATAAATCGTCGAAGAGAAGAACATCATGAACTCCCCGATGAAGAAAAGAATCAAGCCTAAATCCAAGAGAAACGATTCATGACGCGCTCCCCTGATCCACAAAAAGACCGCCATCAAACAAAACAGAACCAAACCACCCGCATGCGTCCACGTATTCGCGAACTCCGCTTTTTTCTTATCGAACATAAAACAAATATAATTAATACATTAAAACCGTAGAAACATTATCCTTCACCCAAGCGGCGCCATACCCAGACGCAGTATCCACGCCTTGCAAGAAGGACTCGACAAAGGCACGCTCTCCCTCCACCGCCCAGACACGCAAGAGACGAGCCACGGAAGAATAGACCGCATGAGAAGAAGAATAAACGTCAACCGTCATCGCCTTGCGGCAAGCCCCAAGCGCCTCTTCCGACAAAACGCCACGACGGAAGAGTACGGAAGACAAGACATAAGCGAGCGCCTTGGCATATTCGTTCTCGTCAGCCAACAAATTCACGCACAATGTATTTGCGCCATTCCACTTGCTCAAGAGATTTATAGACAATTGCTCCACCATCTCCATATTATGGCATCTCTCCACCCACTTTAGAACCTCAGTCTCCGTCAGAGATTCGAGCGGACAAAGCAACGTAGCCAATATCATCATCTCCCTACAATCGGAAAACCACAAGCGTTGAGCCAAAGGGAAGTCAGTCTCCAACTCCCTTGCCAACTCTTTAAGACGGGGCAATTGCACGCCATAATTAAGCTTATATCCTAAAGAAGACATACTCTCCGAAACCACGCCGTTCATGGAGAGGTGCAACAAACGTTTGATTTTAACTACCTTATTCTCTAAATCCTCGTTGTATAGGAAAACAGCATCCATAACATTTTCTTTTATCTACAAAATTAACATATTTCAGCCATATAGTCGGAAGATTATCAGAAATAAAATAATCAACCCACAAACTCTTTCATCAAACCCAAATATCATTCCATAACAGGCATACAATGATTTTGTATATAACTAATTTACAACCACTTATAAGTCATCATCTCAAAATAACATATTAATTTACAAAAGTCACATATTATGTATTCTCTTTCATGATGTAAAATTATAATCCTATAAACCAACACAATAAACAAAAAATAAATATTTATTCTAAAAAAACACACCTCAACTATTGCAAGAATGAACGAATAGCTGTATCTTTGCACCGCAAATTTGATGGTGGGAGTAGCTCAGTTGGTTAGAGTATCAGATTGTGGTCCTGAGGGTCGTGGGTTCGATCCCCATTTCCCACCCAAAGAAAGGCGGAAGCCGCATTCAATTGAATGCGGCTTTCTTTTTTCTTACAGAACTGGATCAAGAACAAAACAATTTTCCCGTCACATATCAAAAATATCGAGATATTCGTGATTTGGGACAAAAAATAATTACCTTTGGCATAAGAAAAGCAATAGAATGAAATCCAATCATAGAAATCCGTGGTCATGGGTTCCCTCCCTCTATTTTGCGGAAGGCATACCCTACGTAATCGCAGCCACCACATTTTCGCTCATCATGTATAAGCGGCTCGGGCTTTCCAACGCCGAAGCAGCGTTATACACAAGCTGGCTCTATCTGCCTTGGGTAATAAAGCCATTTTGGAGCCCGTTCGTCGACATCATGAAGACAAAAAGATGGTGGATCGTCGCCATGGAATTACTGATAGGCGCAGGTTTGGCAGGCGTCGCGTTCTGCATTCCACTCCCCTTCTTCCTACAAAGCACTTTAGCCATTCTGTGGCTTGTGGCCTTCAGTTCCGCCACACACGACATCTCCGCCGACGGATTCTACATGCTGGCTCTCACAGAGAACCAGCAATCGCTCTTTGTCGGCATCAGAAACACATTCTACAGAATCTCCATGATTGTGGGACAAGGAGCCTTGACAATGTTAGCCGGACACCTCGAAAACACCACAGGGCTCGCTCCTGTCGTCATAAAAGTGACGAACGACCAAAACCAAACAGCGGACGGAGGATATGTCCAAGCAGACGGACAAGGTTTTTCATATGCGTCACAAATAACATTTTCTGAAGCCGCGACGAATACGGAGACGGGGAATGAAGCCACTTGCACCATCAAACTCTCCCAAAAGCCAGAGAAGGAGATTGTACTCAACTTCAGGCAAACACAAGGAGGGAAAAGCATCGCACTAGTAGGCGACGAAAGATTCACATTCAATCAAGACAATTGGGAAGAGCCCGTTACCCTAACCTTCCAAATCGACCCGAAGGAGAAAGATACCGTCTCTTCCGAATTCACAGGATCGTCAGGCGACATACCTTTCGCATGGAGCATCACCTTCTTCATCTGCGCAGGACTATTCATCGCCTTGGCGTTATACCATTCACGCATACTTCCTAAACCGGACAGCGACAAGAAAGCGCAAGACAACAGCTCCGTCAAGGCATTCTTCTCCTCATTCGGCAGTTTCTTCAAAAAAGACGGCATCAAGTTCGCCATCGCCTTCATACTCCTATTCCGATTGGGAGAAGCGCAACTCACAAAAATCGCCTCTCCATTCCTTTTGGACCCCATTCAAAAAGGAGGATTAGGATTGTCTACAGAAGAGATAGGCATCGCTTACGGTACCGTCGGCGTGCTTGCCCTAACGATAGGAGGCATCTTGGGAGGAATCGTGGCAGCCAAGGACGGCCTACGCAAATGGATATTCCCCATGGCATTATGCATGAACGTTCCTAACCTGCTCTACGTCTACATGTCGGCCGTACAGCCCGACAATTACCTACTAGTCTGCACGATGGTAGGCATCGAACAGTTCGGTTACGGATTCGGGTTCACCGCCTTCATGCTCTATCTCATCTACATCTCAAGAGGCACCTACTCCACCTCCCATTACGCCATCTGCACAGGATTCATGGCACTAGGCATGATGCTGCCAGGCATGATAGCCGGATGGATACAAGAACAAGTAGGTTACACGAACTTTTTCATCTGGGTATGTCTGTGCACCATACCTGGGCTCTTGCTTGTGAAATTCATGGAGATAGACCCTAAGTTCGGAAAGAAAGAAGAGAAAGAACCGGAACACCAATAGAAGAGGATGCGTACAAGCGCTTGCTTCCGACATTATTCCTTCGGGCGGACAAATGTTCATTCCGAACGAAAAAAGAGCGTCACGGGCAGCAAATTGCCCAACACGCCCAAATTCCGGGAAGAGACGTGCGAGCACTCATCGAAGCCCATTATAAGGCGTATAAACGACGAAGTATAAATATTTCATTAACAATAAAAGATCCAATATGAAAGCGATAATCATGGGTGCCACATCCGGCATCGGATTGGAAGTGGCTAGGATATTAAACCAACAAGGATATGAACTGGGAATAGCCGGTAGAAGGACCGACAGCCTCATGAAGATAAAAGAAGAACTTCAAAACGTGAAAGCGTATGAGTCCATAGACATCACCCAAGACGATGCGGGAGAAAAACTCATGAGCCTCATAGAACGTCTTGGCGGCATGGACATCTACTTTCACAGCTCAGGCATCGGATATCAAAACAAAGAATTGGACACTGAGTTAGAACTCATGACCGTAGCGACCAATTGCGCGGGATTGACAAGGATGACAAACGCCGCATTCAAGTATTTCTGCGACAACAATAAAGAGGGGCAGATAGCTGCTATTTCCTCCATTGCGAGGACAAAAGGCATCGGCTTAGCGCCAGCCTATTCCGCCACGAAAAGATTCCAAAGCACCTACATCCAAGCGTTGGCGCAACTGACGCGAACGAGAAAGGCGAAGATATCATTCACAGAAATCCGTCCGGGATTCGTCGACACAGCTCTTCTGAAACATCCATACCCAATGTTGTTGCAACCACAATTCGTGGCAGGAAAAATCGTAAAAGCGATTCAAAAGAAGAAAAGGGTCGCAACCATCGATTGGCGCTACAGACTCGTCGTTTTCGGATGGAATTTAATTCCCGATTGGATTTGGGAGAGAGTGGATTTGGCGAAATTTTCCAAATAAAATTTTTCAAATAGATTCCGAACATCAAAATTAGGGCGGTCGTCACCAAGAGAGACAACCGCCCTAACTTTGTAATATATCTCTCGCCACACTTCGCAAAAAGAAAAAAGGGAATGACAAATCATTCCCTTTCCCATAAGCTATAAACAATCTATTAATGATCAATCTTAACGATTTCAATCGTACCATTCATCACAGAACCGTCAATCATCACGACAGTATAGAAGTAGACACCCGGATCAGCCATATGCCCCTTATGGGTACCATCCCAACCATTTTCGCCTTCGAATACCTTCTGCCCGTAACGGTCGAAAATCACAACAGGGTGACGCTCCATAAAGATATCATTAAAGCCATCCTTCTCATAAGGAGTAAAGGCGGTAGGTAATTTAGTAATCACATCCACCCTAATCAAACTACTTGCTGAAGATGGACAAACTCCATCATCAATCGTCACATAGTAATAAGACGTGTCAATAGGAGAATCTTCAATGTAAGAAAGACTAGACGTTCCAATGAAGAGAACCTCATCCTTTTCATCTTCCAACGTTACTCTTGTAGTATCAGAATAGAAGTCGTATTCGTATTCGGCCGTCTTGTAATCATAGAATTCGCGGTCAAAACTTCCCACAACTTTATACCAAGTTGAAGTGATATATGGATACTGTGTCTTCAAAGTCAACAACGCAGTTTCTCCCTTCCAGATACGAGTCGGATTGGAAGGCTCTGTCTCCACGAGAATACTATCAGGAGCATAACGCTGATGGACATCCAAGACGATGGAATCATGGACATAATACTGATCGTTCTTATAGAGTTCGTATTTTTCCACAGACCCGAAGAACTTGATCGAATCCTCCAACTTATCTCCAGAAAGTTTATCGTCACAGAACATAAACAAAGAATTAGAAGAAAGCGACTCACCACATCTATTCTTAGCCACATAGACCAAAGAAGCGTTGTTGTACTCTTTCATCAATACTCCGTTCGTGCTATCAGCGAAATCGAAAGGCTCTCCATTCAAAGTCCAATAACGTTTAGTAATAGGAGCCCCCATCTCAGCCTCGCAACGTACCTTTGCATCCAAATCAATCATATTACCCTCACATTCATGCATTGTACTATTATCAATGCGTACACGCGGCATCTCCGCGATATTCACATAAGCCGTAGCCGTATCACTACAACCTGTAGTAGTATCCATCGCAACAAACGTATAAGAGCCGCTTTGACTATTCTTCGTCATACGAGTCACCGCCTCAAGAGCAGCCTCATGAGAGCCATACTTTTCTGCAAGGCTGGAGAAGAGAGAACGATACGTGTATGAATTGTCACTAAAGATCAAGTTTTTAACGTCAACACTGTCGCCCTTATAATAATCGAAACTGAAAACACTCGGGATTCGGCGGAAAGAGCCATCAATTCGAGGGAACAATACAATACCGCTGGCGAACCTCACCTCAGAATTCGACAATGAGAAACGAGTGCCTTCGTAAACACAAGTATCAATATTCTTTGCCGTCAACTCCACAATTGTCTCCGGATGTTGGACTTGGACAACCCTAGACAAACTATCGACATTGTCACATTTATCATATGCGTAAAACCAGACACGGGTCGTTTTATTGATCCGCGTACCAGCAGATGGCACTTGTAAGATCCTGATATCATTATCCGAGCAATCGTCGGAAACAAGGGAGCGAATATCCATGACCATGTCAGGTACACCGAAGATACATTCTTTATAATTTTTAGCCAATACAGTATCTCTCCATCCTTCCGGAACATTAAACTGAGGTGAAGTAGTGTCACGAACGGAAATCACTTGTTTGAACACAGACTTATTTCCACAACGATCGGTAGCTTCATATTCTCTGACGATATCATAATTAAAATATTCGCAAGCTGACGGATCATTACCCCTATCATTCGTCTCCCGGATAGTAACCTTCGGACTAGGATCACAATTGTCGGTCGCTGTCAGAGTGGCGGCAGGTGCGATCGTATCCGTACAAGACACCGTAATGTCTTTAATCAAGTCAGACTGGATAACAGGAGCAATCGTATCCTTCACATAAAGAACCTGATCGCAGGTGATGTCATTATGTCTGAAATCTTCGACATGATAGGTTCTCGTAAAGGTCATCACACAAGAGTCTCCCTCATACCTATCTTCATAAGAGAACGTATTAGGCAAAAGTTTCGTCTCGTTCGTAAAGGAACCACCAGCAGCTTTAAACGCCTCGTAATCCGCATACGGTGCAGGAACATCCTCCACGCAAGCGAAGACTTTACCATTCAAATCCTCAGGACAAACCAAATCCTCGATCAGCCAATCCTCGACAAGCACAACCTGTTCACACTTATGTACATTTTTGGAAGAATCAGAGAATGTCCATGTAATCACAACAGGATTACCTAAAGAGAAATTAGATTTCAGATCCAAGCCATCGCTACGAGTTCCAACAGCCTCCAACAAACCATCGCAAGCATCCTGAATAGAAGGAATGTAAAGACCGCCAGCCTCCACTTCGTCGTAAGAGACCTCCGTCTCCGAAATCGAAGTCATGGTGATACGCACCTTAATAGTATCTTGTAACGTGTCACAAGGGAATTGAGGAGGGAACGTGTCCTTCACCACAACATTCTGCGGGCAACTCTTGCTGTTGATGCTGTAAGGACTAGTAAAGGTCCAATCCACGACAGTCACACCCCTCGGATAGAAATCAGTCAGAGCGAGTGAATCACGTCGAACACCTACGCCTTTCACATCCAAGCCCGTGCATGAATCCTTAGCGACAGGAACATTCAAATCGACACTACCCTTAGGCAACTCACATTGATCTAATGCCAAATAGAGAATCGTGTCCGTCAAGGAAGAACAATCGAAGATAGGTTCAGCTGTACCCTTCACAGTGACAGTCTGATCACACTCCTTCGCCACAGCGTTCAATAATGTGTCTTGGAAAATCCAATGTATCTTCAAAGTCTCGCCAACCTTCGCGATTACCGTCTCGACAGGAACACAATCCGTAACATTCGAAGAGATTGTGTCGTCGAATGGAGATATGACATCACATACGAACGCTCTGCCATGCACTTCCTTACCAGTACAAGAATCGATAGCGACATGGTCACCCAAGAATGCCACAAATTCTTCTGAAGAGACCTCACACTCACCATCCTTAGCAACAAGAAGTGTGTCTTTCAAAACAGAACAGTCGAAATCAGGAGCGACGGAATCCAAGACAAGGAATCCCTGATGGCAAGTGACAATCTGACCGAAGAAGTTATAATTCCAATAAACAGTATCCGGACCCACGGTGAAATTCTCATCCATCGTTTTGCCAGACCACCTTGTCAACGTAGGCGTAATCAAAGAATCGGAACAAAGATCACGAACCTCTGGCACAGAGAAGTTAATCTCCTTCCAAGAAATCTCGCAATCGGTCGGAGGAAGTATGATCGTCGTGTCCGGCATGTTATTACAATCAACCGGCATCTTGTTCACGTCTCCGACACTAACCACAGTATAACAAGTATCCACATTCTTATACATGGTACCGGACTTGTCTGTAAACACCCAAGTCACCACCGTAATACCAGTACGGAACGAATCTCTGAACGCTCTACTATCAGAACGGTAAGGCACACCCCAAATGGTATCCACCTTAGATTGTTCCGGACAAGGATGCAAAGCGAAAGGTGTTTTCAAATCCACCGGAGTAAAGCACTCACCCTCCTCCACATCAACATGGACAGTATCTCCATTCACATCTGAACAATGCAAATCCAATTCCTGCTTCGTCAGAATAGTTAAATTTTGGATACATGTATCAGCCAATGTAGAGAACGGACTGACAAATATCCAACGGATTTGTGTGGTTCCGACAGGATATTTACCATACAACGGACCATAATCCATTCTGAAGCCGACGCCCTCAATAGAATCACCCGTACATGCATCTAAGGCATAAGGGGTAGGAATATCACGCTCGCCAAGAGTAGTATCACATCCCTCAATCAAAATGGTATCACCCTGCAAAGAGGAGCAATCAAAGATAGGAGCCTGATCTCCGATCACCAATAATTTTTGAGAACATGTGTCAGCTATTTCATTAATGGTCTCGTCTATAAATATCCATGTAAGCACATGATTACCGACAGGCACCGTAAACGAAGAAAGTCTTGACAATTCACGTCCATCTTCAAGATAAACACGTCCATCTATCTTTTGCTTATTACAAACGTCCTCAGCCTGAGGCCATGGATTAGGAAGAGAATCGAACACCGCACTAGCGTTAACGTAGCACTTGCCAGGGATGGATGGAACAACCAAATCGCTGAGGTTGTCACAATCATAGATAGGCGCCATACTATCTTTCACCGTAATTATCTGGTCACAAACGAACAACTGGCCTTGGAAAGAATAAGACCATCTTACCGTATCGACACCGACAGTAAACGGATCCGCCTCAATCACAACAATAGTGTCAGTGCCGGAAAGAGTTGTTTTAGCCGTCAAGTTCTTACCAGAAGACCTTGTGACCACAGGATCGATGATATTGTGAGAACATAAATCAACCACACCAGGAATCTGTATCTCCATCTCTTTCCAAGAGATTTCACAATCATTAGGACTGAGACGATACACCGCATCAGGATAATTCTCACATTTAACAGGCATCTCGTTCACATCACCGACACGTACCCACTGAGAACAAGTGACAGTATCATGCAAAATGGTAGCGGAAGTATCGATGAACGTCCAAACGATTTCGGACAATCCAACATAGAAGGAAGAATCCATAGACATGCCGAACCTTCTTGACGGTACACCCCAAATGGTATCCACACCAGATTCTTCTGGACATGGATGGAGAGCGAACGGCGTTTTAATCTTTTCCTTCACTTTAGAAGCGTCCACTGTACATTCACCAACAACCACATCAACTGCGATAGTATCTTTATTCAAAGCATCACAATCGAATATCATCTCCAACGAGGTCTTAACTACGACATCTTGGTTACATGTATCACTGATAGACTCGGTGAAATCGGTGAATACCCATTGTATGGAAGTGACACCTAATGAGAACGGAGCGTCAAGCTTATTGTTGTCGGAACGGGTTCCCACACCGACCCTCCAATACTCAGGACTATTTTCATCGACGATACATGGATCTGCGACTTTCGGCGTGTCGATAACAAACACCAACGGATCGGTAGGACCGCAATCATCCAAAGTATCTCTTCTAGTAGGAGTCAAGACATCGCAATCCATATCGAAATGCTTATTACCGCGGATGAATACATCCTGGTCACACCACAACGTGTCATGCAAATTCCATGGGCTGACGAACATCCAATCGATATGTGTATGTCCAGTAGGATAATCAGACTTCAATGTAAGGCTATCCGAGCGGAAACCTACCGCCTCGAATGTGCCACCGAAGCCTGAAAGCACAGCACAAGAATCAATTGCGACAGGAACATGGAGTCGCAAACTATCCGCCGTAATTCCGCAAGTTCCAGCCTCCGCATACGCTACAGTGTCCTTTATTGTATTACAATCAAAATCAATATCATTCAAGTGGGATGGCAAAATATACTGAGGACAAGTCGTTTTATTATGATCCTCATCTTCAAACATCCAAATCAACTTATAAGTGATACCTACCGACATCGTGTACTCCTCAGGAAGTTCAATATCACCATTCAGCGTCAATACACCTGGAATGGAATCACCCGCACAAGCGTCCCACGCCTTATAAGCCAACTTATCCAAAACGTCACGCTTCAAGTTTCCGAATTCAACTTCACAATCACCCTTATATGCTTCAGGACGCAAAGTGTCAGGATCGATGTCATCGCAATCGAAATATGGAGGAGTGAAGTCATGCACGGTTACCGTCTTTTCACACATCACACTATTTCCAGACCTATCTGTGAAAATCCAACGAAGGAGCGTCAATCCCTTAGGGAAAGGATCCACATCCCACTTACGTGATACACCATCGGCAACTTTTGTCGAATCATATGTATAACCCAATGTATCCGTTCCACTCACTTGAAGCGTGGAATCAATAAAGTAACGTTCCACAACAGGATCCATCCATGTAAGGCCAGTCTCCGCAAGATAATCGTCACACTCGTCGTAAGCTTTCGGCTCACGAATGAGCGCCTTCACATTAGCAGGCGCAATGGCACAAATGTCACCATCCACCGTCAAATGAATATCAGGATCGACACCGCAATCCTCCAATACAGGAGGAATACTATCATCGACGGTCAAATTCATCGTACAAGTATCCATGTTACCCGCCTTATCGGTGTATATCCAATGGAACGTATGAGTTCCCACAGGATATTCGACGGACAATAACTCATCGTTGTAGTAAACTGAGAAAGAACCATCAGGCGCATAAATCTTCGCCACAACGGTCGGATACAAATCTCCGTCACAAGGGTCAGTCACCTTCATACTCTCTGTCGTCGGCAACTGGAGATCCTCATAATTCACGGAACAAACCACACGAGCCGCAACATGCTTAGTTGGTGGAGGACAAACAGCGGAAGGATCCGGAGCTGTCGTGTCACGGATAGTCAACATCTGATCGCACTGAAGCTCGTTGCCCGACAAATCGGTAAAGGTCCAAACAATGTGATATGATGTATCTTTTCTAAACGATTCATACAAATCGACAAATACGGTATCTCCCGGCAACATCACGTGAGGAACGCCCGGTATGTCACCATCACAATCATCAATAGCGATATGGAAACCTAATGCGACCTTCGCCATTTCCTTTGTAGCCGCACACATATCCGCAGGCAATTCGATAACCACCTCAGGCATTCTTCCGCAATCGGCATATACCGGAGCAGTTCTATCTTCAACAATCACCTTCTGCGTACAGACTGTCGGATTACCGGCAGCATCTTTAAACGTCCATGTGATGATGGTTGTACCTCTTGGATATGCGTCATTAAACAAATCCTTTCCATCGCTACGGACGCCCTCGCCAGGGATAGAACCTCCCGTAGGCGAACAAGCATCGTCTGCCGCATAAGGAATCGCCAAGCCAGCCTTCTTTACAGTATTAGCGGATGCTTCACAATTCGTTTCGGTCTCAACGACGATGTCACTCAACAACGAGCAATCGAATGCAGGTCCCGTCGTATCCAACACGGTGATGACCTGTTCACATTGGCTCACATTCCCGGAAGCGTCGGTCACATACCATGTCATGATTGTGGTGCCGAGCAATAACGGATCGGTCAATGCGATATCTGCCGTTATATCATAATTCCAATGTCTGTTCCAAGTAATGGTGAAATCACTTGGATCGGAATAACAATTATCCTTTACATTCAAATCATCCAAAGTAGGTTTCTTGAACCATGGAATCTCCTCCACAGGAACGACGCACTGATCATTCGCATAGAATGTGCCCGAATTATTCCAATCACCGCAATCCAATGTAGGAGCGATGGTGTCGACGACGTTCACATACAACACACAACTATCTTGTTGCAATCCGTCCTTCTCATTTTGGAAACGATAAACCAAAGTATAGACACCCCTTGTCAAAGTAACGTTCATGACAACATCCTCGAAATTATTCTTCACCTTGACAGGTAACGTTGTACATGTATAGGAAATGTCAGGACACTCAAACGACTCCGTTCCACCACTTCCAAACCACCTAGCAGTAATCACCTTAGAAGATGCCACATCCTCCGCCGTATAAGGGTTTTTCACTAACTTAACGGATGTGCCTGTCGAATCAAGCAACTCCACCTCATACGGATAGCCCAAATACTCTTTAACCGTAGTCAAACTATTAGAGACGTCCAAAATAGTCTCGTCGTTACCATTGCTAGACCATTCCTTCCACTTGTTCTCCTTAGATTTGCTGAACTTATCCCAATCATTAGTCAACTGGTCGCATAAATAATCGAGTGTTAATTCCTGTTGGTTTGGACCAACCTTGATGGTGTGCATTCCATTAAGTTCCATCAAGCGGTCTGGGAAATACTGAGCAGCAAGCGTACACTCCTTATCGAAGTGCAAACCACCGATAACGCAATAGCGGAAATTGAACCATGCGCCCTCTTGGTTCACCGGAATCATAGCGGTAGGCGTCAAAGAATTTCTCAAAACAAAATTCGCGCTGCAATTATTGTCCGCATACAACACAGTGTCAACCTTAGCGGGACAATCAGGCACAGGGGTAGTACCCGCCGTCACAATAACCGTTTGGGAACATTGCGACTCGTTACCGCTCATGTCAATAAAGGTGTAATTAATTGTGGTCAAACCGATACCGAAGCGGTGTTTCTCCAAATCGCTCGCCTTGGTGATGTCCATTTTCACGGTTTTCCCCTTATCGTCAGGACCTTCCAAAGTCATCTCGACGATAACGTTATCGTCACAATTATCCTTCACCTCATTAGGCGAAATCATACGAAGTTTACCGCTTTCGAACGCCTCCTTCAACGTACCCGTATAGAGATAAGTCTCAGGACCATGTTTCTCCTCGACATCATCCTTCGTCGCATAAGTCAGATATTCGAATCCCTTGTTCTTAGGTTTGTAAGAATTGGCGGTCACACGAATGGATTGCAACAGGGAGCAGTCGAAATAAGGAGCCTCCATATCACGTACCGTGAAATTCTGGATACAATCCTCAAAAATATCACTGGTCGGATCATTCAGCTTATAGAAACGCCAACGTATTTCATAAGAGTGGTCGACAAGGAAAATGATATCATCGAAACGATTATTAGGGACAGCCTCGAATTCGTCGTCCATGACATCCCTATAGAATACGAACCTCTCCAAGTTCGGTCCGACCGTACAAGTATCCTTCGCCGTCGGCAGCTCCTTCATTTGAGCCACCAAGCCGTTCAATGACAAACCGCAGAAGCCTTGCTTATTCGCCACCTCTCCGATAGCCTCCTCCGGACATACCACATTTGGTTTCCTATCATCGATTACCTCAACGGTCTGTATACAGAACGAGGCGTTACCTGAAGCGTCCGTAAATTGCCAAAGTATATAAGTGAGACCCACCAAATAATGATCATTCAACGCCACCTTATCGTCAAACATAGAAGCGGCATTGGGAACATAACCAGGATTGTATAGACGACCTCTATATACACCTGTCACAGAGCCGTCCACACCATTCGCATCCTCCAAGACAGGAGCTTTCAATGTAGGCAAAGAGGTGTGATGGAAATCTGGTGTCGCATCACAACCCTCCTGCAAAGAGAGTTTCGTCGTGTACTTTGGAATTTCATCACAAGGCACACTCGGAGGGGTCACGTCTTTTACCACGACAACTTTCGTACAAGTCGCATAGTTGCCACAACCGTCGGTTACCGTATAGGTCACAGTTCCTTCACCCGCAGGCAAAGCTACCACCTTACTCATTTTAGCGACCTCAGACCTCTTCCCCTCAAAAGTCTTGGTTATCTTAGAGCCTGATTTAGGCGTAAAATTCACCACGATAGATTGTTGAGGATCCGTTTCGCAACCTGCCGTGAAATCAGGGAACGGGAATTCCACATTCCTCGTTTTCTCTGTTTCACCCAATGTATAAGAGAAGTCGTTCAAGGAGTTGCAATCGATGGTCGGCTTCACAATCTTACCAAGGTTCCAACTCTGTTCAGCGGTAGTCGGACATCCCACGTTGTTAATCTGTACGGAAACGGATACAGTATGCTTTTTATAGGAACCGTCACAAGAACCCAAAGCCGGGAAATCCACCGTAGCGGCATCCGTTTTACCTTTCGCTCCGTCTTTCCATGTATAGACATAATTGCTGACATATTGGGATGAGAAACCACTCTTCACATCTGCCACAGCCACCACTTTCTGGTTTCTGTCGGTTGGACAGAGTTCTATTTCAGATTGTTTCAAAGGATCAGTTCCCTCTTTCACGATTTGGATTCGTGGTGTACGATAAACCTCAAAAGTGGAGGAAATCACACTACCAGTCTTCACCTCATATTTTGTCACGCCATCATCCGCCGTACGCACCTGTACTGGCTGCACATTCATCGTATACTTACCCTCTTCCGCATCCGAATTCAAAACGAGGAATACGGAACCACCACGAGTGTCTTGGAGCAACTCTCCACCCGAGAAAGATAATTTGTCACTACCGAATACCTCACCTCTTGGTGTTGTGAACGACCAAGTGTACTTGACGTTCTCGTTGGCATCCAACGGGAAGACGGAGAACATTCCCTCCTCCCTTGTATTCGGCACACACAATTTCTTTGGACCTTGGATATCGGTCGGTTGGATTGGCTCACAATCTTTACCCGTTACGGTGAAAGGTATATTAATGTTATAATTTTGTCCGCCATGAGAGCCGCTTGCCCTTACCCTATATTCCCTCTTTCCAAGAAAATCGACAGGAATCTGCACGCTTTGCCTTCCATCCAATTGATGATCAAATCCGTTGACCGGAGCATTCACCCATGCGCCCGAAGCGTTTTTCATCTCCCAAATATAATTAGCGCCTTTCGGGAAACCTTTGGCGTTGATTATCGCGTTGTCACCGATACAGACCGCACCTTTGTCCATGCAGACACCCTCCACCTCGGCGGAGATATAGTCGATTGCCACCTTCATACAAGAGTTGTCCCATTGTTGGAATTGCGGATACAAATCATATCGTCCCTGGGTTCCCAAGAACTGTCCGTAGAAAGTGATATCCATTCGGAAATATTTCACAGAACTATATTCCTCAAACACAGAGGAGCCACCTTGGATTCTAGACAAACGAACATTATCCAAGTGGCCTTGCCGTCCTGTCGAAATAGTAGTCAAATAGGTATTATTAGCGTCATTATAGACATCAATATCAATAGAGTTATAAGAGTCGTTACCGAAGTCGGTACGGATATTCATCATCGCATCATGCATTCCAGTTCTGTTTCCGCACTCCGACAAATCCACATAGAGACGCATCACGAAACGATAGTATTTGTTTTTGAAATACTGGTTAGGAAAACCTAATTTGAAAGGAACATCACAATGTTGAGGTTGGAAAACGTAATAATAATTATAATATGGATCATAATCAGGATCACGATCCAAATGAGGATAGGTGGAACCTCCCGCATAGCGCCAATTCTGGACAACCGATCCATTGTTACAATTTCGCCAGAAAGTAATATTATTATCTTGGAAGTAAGACTCCAGTCCTCCCGGAGGCGTAGACCCCCAGTTGATGGAACTAGGGTTTCCGTTTGTCGGGTTGAAGTCCGTTCCCAAATAGTAATCGCCCGTAGAGGTGATATGGCAAACCTCCTCGCAATCATGGCTTACATCAACAGAAACCGAATTACTTTTTTTGGACGTGTTCTTTTGGTCGACCATATAATACTGGACAGGCTTATCACCCATGTCGAGCACACATTTAATCAATCCCGTCGTCGGATCCGCCACTGCGGTCACGTTCGCCTTGGTGTAGGCGCCACCATTGACCGACATATACAAATCAGCGGCTCCACTATCGAAACCACTACCCGTGAGGACAATAGGCTCCCCCACGCATGCGGAACCTCTAGTAGAACCGTCTACATTTAACGTCTGGGCGCCCACCATTGGGGAACACAAACAAGCGGCGAACACTACTGCTATCCGTCTATAGAAACTAGAGAACGATTTCATACGAAAACGCTTTATTTTATTAATAATCATTATTTTATCCATTCTAAACTCATAACGTGTTTTTCCCGTATATAGCAAAAACATCTAAACTCAACACATCCAGTAAAAACCTAACTGAACCCTATTGTCTCAAAAAAAGCTTTCCGTTAAGGGTCTCCCACACCAACGAAAAAGCTAATCGAGAATACTCAAACGACAAAATTAACTATTTACAAGCAAAACACAAATTTTTATTTCAAATAAATATTCATTGATGTTTTTAAAACAACAATGAATAATTTTTAAATCAATCCTAGTTCATATAATCCTTTATCCAAGATTTCAAAACCATATTGCCCAAATCAGACAATTCAAAGCCATCGGTACTGAACTTGTCGTTCAGAATTCCGTCCTCTGTCGAAAAAGTACGGGCGACGTCAGCAAAAGTATAATTATACCGCATGGAGATCATTTTCACGAAGATGTTGAGTTTGGAAACACGTTCAGCCACATCGGCTGTATTTTTCCTATCATTTCTATCCATAGAAAATGGAGGAACTGAAAAGATAACTATTTCACAATAAGGGAAATGTTCCTGTAGATTTTTCACCAGTTCTTCATACTCTTCCGCAATGTCTCCGACAATTTCTCCCCTCATCAACTCCTCCTCACCATACATCAGGAAGATACGGGAAGGACGGGAGACACCAAAAAGTTTGTCTATACGACTGATATCAGCTCGTATCGTATTTCCGTCGAATGCCAACACCTTGATTTTATCGTTCTCTAACATTGACGACCAATCGCAAGCGGCAAATCGTCTTTCACCCATAAAGACGACATCGTCATCCTCCACGTGGACGGACAAAATATTTACATTATCCTCCGCGACTGACGCATGGTCTTTCCCTCTAAACAATAAGACGAGAACCAAACAAACCACCACGGAGGTTGCCACAGATAGAGTGATAAAAAAACTTTTCTTTTTCATTTGAAAAACCTCCCACGATACTTGGAGAACGCCTCTTTGTCAGTTCCCGCAGTTTGGTTCTCCCCTCTCATCACATAACGCTCCGGATGTCTATCGAACTCATACAACTTGTTTTGTTGGATCACATCAATAAGCAGCTGCGGATACTCGGGATTAGTAGCGTAGCCCGCCTGCTTCAGGCCAATGGCCCATGAACGATAATCCGTTGTTGAGAAATTGAACAAGAAAAAATAACGGCTGCGTCCCGACAAGAAAAGCGAGTGGTCGCGGTACGAAGCCTCCGCATGCTCATAGACACGGAAGCAATCGTCCTTCTTATCGTCGTCTTTCAGGAAACGTTCACCCTGATAGTCACTCGTGCATTTTATACCGAAATGATTGTTGGCCTGCTGCGCAAGATCACTCTTTCCACTCCCCGATTCAAGAATTCCCTGCGCCAAAGTGATACTGGCAGGAATTCCGAATTCATACATCTCCCTTATAGCAATCTTAAAATAGGTGTCGATATACTCCGTCGTCTGCTCAGAGACATACGAAACTTGTTTCTGAGAGAACACAACGGACGAGAGAAGGATGCACGTCAGGATGGCAAACGAGCGACGCATTTCCCTTATACTAGCAAGAGAGCGTTTTAAGCACATCCATCAGATGATAATCGAAAGGCTTATCATCCTTAATAGCTTTCGTGAACGGCACATAAACGATTTTGTCATCATCCACGCCCACCATCACATTACGCTGTTCCTCCATAAGGGCATCGATTGCAGCAGCTCCTAAACGGCTAGCCAAAATACGATCATGAGCGGAAGGCGAACCTCCGCGCTGGAGATGACCCAAAATCGTAATGCGGGCATCATATTCAGGATGGTTTTTCTTCAAGCGACTCGCGATGCCGACAGCGCCACCCGTCAACTCACTCTCCGCCACGATTACGATACTACTATTTTTAGATTTTCTGAATCCCCTTTGAATCAAAGCCTCCAACTGATCCTCTCCCGTCACGATTTCAGGAATGATAGCCGCTTCGGCACCAGAAGCCAATGCGGAATTGATGGCAAGGAACCCAGCGTCGCGCCCCATCACCTCAATAAAAAAGAGACGTTCGTGCGAATTAGCCGTATCCCTAATTTTGTCCACCGCATCGACAATCGTATTCAACGCAGTGTCATAACCTATCGTATAATCCGTCCCGCACAAATCATTATCAATGGTACAAGGCACTCCGATAACAGGAACGTTAAACTCTTGGGCGAACACACGCGCACCCGTGAAAGTTCCATCTCCACCGAGGACGACCAATGCGTCAATCTCCTCCTGTTGCATCGTCTCGAAAGCCTTCTTTCTGCCCTCTTCCGTCATAAACTCCTTACAACGAGCCGTGCGAAGGATGGTTCCTCCTTGCTGGATAATATTACTTACACTTTGAGTCTGAAACTCATGGATTTCATCTAGAATTAGACCACGATAACCACGATAAATACCTTTTACCTTAATACCGCGGAAAATCGCGGCACGCGTCACGGCGCGAATGGCGGCGTTCATACCCGGCGCATCACCACCTGACGTTAAGATTCCAATACAATTAATTTGATACTTCATATTATTGCTCCTTGTATTTACTTCATCCATAATACTCAGCGTATTGCTCAATTTTGCTTTTCAACGCCTCCATCAGCCATTTCGGCGTGGAAGTGGCGCCACATATACCAACTGATTTCACATGACGGAAAATAGTATAGTCCACATCCTCCAAATCGGAAACCATATATATGTTCGGATTCACCTTTCTGCACTCATCGAAAAGCACCTTCCCGTTTGAGCTCTTCTTACCGCTCACGAAAAGGACCAGTTCGTGTTTCGAGACAAAATTAACTATTTTCGGAATCCGATTAGCAACTTGTCGACAAATTGTATCATTAAATTCAAAGCTGCGATCCTCCCGGACCTTTGCTCTAATGGCTTGCACCATTTTATTGAATCCGTCAATAGACTTAGTGGTTTGGGAAAACATCTTTATGTTTTTGGAGAAATCGATTTTGTCGATATCCGGCAAACCCTCCACCACGACGGCGGTGCCATCTGTCTGACCGACCAAGCCGTTTACTTCAGCATGACCGTTCTTCCCGTAAATGACGATTTGGGTCTCATCACTTTTAGACTCTTCGTAAGCCTGCTTGATTTTTTTCTGAAGATTTAAGACGACAGGGCAAGTGGCATCAATGATTTCCAGATTATTTTCCTTCGCATATTGATAAGTGGAAGGCGGTTCACCATGGGCACGAAAAAGAACCTTTTGGTCACGAAGACCAAGATACGTCTCTCTGTCGATAGAAATCAGTCCCTTGTTAGAGAGCCTTTCCACCTCCATGCTATTGTGGACAATATCACCCAAACAATAGAGCCGAGGCGTACGGGTAAGTTCCTCCTCCGCCTTTTTGATGGCAGTCACGACACCAAAGCAGAAACCCGAATTATCATCTATCTCTATTATCATTTCGTTCTCTCCCGAAAGATATTCAACAACCACTCACGTTGCTCCTCGATGGTCATGTTTCCATTATCCAATTCCACAGCATCTTCCGCTTTCCTCAAAGGGCTTTCCTTTCTAGTTTGATCCAAGAAGTCACGTTGTTTAACATTCTCCAGAATCGCCTCGTAAGGTTCTTCCATTCCCTTTTGTTTCAACTCGTCGAATCTACGTTGGGCACGAATCTCAGGAGAAGCGGTCAAAAATATCTTCAATTCAGCGTCAGGGAAAACGACGGTACCGATATCACGACCATCCATCACTATTCCTCTATCCTTGCTATAAGATTGTTGAATTGCGACCATAGCGCGGCGAACGAATCCGATGGAACTTACGATGCTAACTTGATTAGACACAGCCAATGTTCGGATTTCTTTCTCCACATTTTCGCCATTCAAAAAAGTCTCGTTCTTTTTCTCAGCCTCATTAAATCTGAAATCGATATGGATATCGTCAATTAAAGACTTCAGCGTCACCTCATCAACAACTCCATCCTTTATCAATCCATTACGTTGGCAATATAATGTGACGGCGCGGTACATCGCCCCGCTGTCCACATACGCATAACCTACACTCTTAGCCAAATCCTTCGCCATCGTGCTTTTTCCGCAAGATGAGAAGCCATCAATCGCAACAATTATTCTTTTCATTTCTTTTTGAATCTATCAAGATCTGTCGTTAATGACAATGTTATCGTATTTGCAGAAAGCGCATATTGAGAGAAGGAGAAATCCAAATTGAATGCATACACCCTCAGACCCGCACCAATGGAAAAGCCATTGAAACCTCGAGCTCCGGACAACTCAAACTCACGTTTCCGTCTATGATTATAAGCCGCCTCAACATAAAAATTTTTCCCGAAGAGGGCTTCCACCCCAAGAACCAAATGGCGGAAAAACATATCTCCGGCCTTTATCTTATCGTTCTCCGGTTCCTCACCCACCAAATTTTTCGCCTCTTTTTGACGATAATAGTCGAGATTCCAATCATTCAAACGATCATAAGTGACAGAGAAACGGAACGGAGCATGCAGCAACCCTTTCGTCAAGCCTAACTGAAAATTAAAAGGCATCTCATCACGTTTATCTGATTCGTAATACTTCTTACATTGGACACCAAAATTTCTTGCGGAAACGCCCACCGAAAAATCCTTCTCGCGATTATAATAATTAAAACCGACATCAAAAGCCAAGGCGAAACTGCTATAATCCTCAATATGGGAATAGACCGGTTTCATAGCGACACCCAGTTTCATACCATAACCTAAATTTTTCGCATATCGCAGTCCCACACACAAATCTCCGGCGCCAAACTCCTCTGTGGGATTGCCGAACTGATCATAGCCCTGGAAATCGCCATAACCCAAATATACGAATCCCACTCCGAAATAATTGGAACTGTCAGGTGTATATGCGTAAGAAAGGGAACCTGCTTTCGCATCGTCCAAATAGCTAGTGAAATTCGCTGAAAGTTTATTATGCACATCATTCGACAACAAAGCAGGATTCACCGCAGACACATTCACGTCCGACGCCTGTAAGGACACATTCTCACCTCCAAGTCCGGAGACACGTGCGTCAAAAGGCAAATTCAAAAAGCGATACGCCCCCACACCAGAACCCGCATTCGCACCCAATACGCAAAATATTGCAGGCAAGCACAATGCCAAGCGTCTCAAATTCAATAACATGTTTACTCTTATCATATTCTTAATTCAGCCTCAAATATAGTGATATTTAGGGTTTATTCTTATCACATAACGGAATTTTGATGTGAAATGTTGTACCCACATCCAATTTAGACTCGAAAAATATATCTCCATTAGCAGCTTGTAAAATATTCTTCACAATGGCCATGCCAAGTCCCATACCACTGGTCTTCGTCGTGAAATTCGGTATAAACATCTTTTGTCTCGCCTCTTCCGAGACACCGCAACCATTGTCGGCGATAGAGATATATGCGCAATTATCCCTCTCCTCAAATGAAACGACAACAGCGCCTTCCCTTCCCTCAGGTATGGATTGGATCGCATTGCTGAATAGATTCGTGAATACCTGAACAGACTGTTTTTCATCAATCATCACATACGAATGATCATATCCGTTCTTATTAAGCGTGAAAGCGACATCGTATTCGTTGTTTTCGAACAAAGCCACCACCTGTTCCAATTTTTTGAGAATATCCACCCTCTCCAAATTGGACTGTGACGCTTTTGCGAAAGAAGAGAAAGAAGAGGCAATCTCCGCCAACGTGTCGATTTGCTCGATCAACACATTACAAGATTTATCGAAATAGGTATCAAAATCAGGAGAACCATTCACCTTCTTACGCTGACATTGCTGAACACACAATTTCATCGGCGTAAGCGGATTTTTGATTTCGTGGGCGATACGGCGCGCCATATCACGCCAAGCGAAGTCTCGTTCGGATTCCACCAATTTTTTCGCATTATCCTCCAATTGTCCCACCATTTTATTATACTGGCGAACCAAATCACCCAACTCATCCTTCGATTTATATTCGATTTTCGAATTTTCTCCAGTCAAACGTATTTGAGCGAACCGTTGCGTCAGCAACGTCAAAGGTTTCACCGTCCGTTTATTCAGCAACCATATCATAATGATGGAGAAGACCATCACAAAGAGATAGATGTCCACAATCACCACCATGATATTAAACAATTGGGTTTTCACATGATAATAGCTCCAGATGGAGGTCAGTTTCAAATAGCCGACACGCTCGTTCCTGTTGTTATAGACAGACACATAATTGGAATAGCAATCCATCTTACCATACTTCTCCAAAACATACAATTCTTGCTTCCCTTCGAACTTCATTCTAGGGTTCATCAAGTTAAGGCGTACCACATCACGGGAGGTGACGATAGGACGCGAGCAAGAAAAGAGACGACCTTCCTCATCATACAAAGAGACGTCCATTTGATAGAAATCAGACACACTACACACAAATTCGTCCAGCGTCTTACGCGAATCAGTCAATTTTGTGGAAAATCCCAATAAGTTTTGCAAATTATGCTGCGCCACATAAGATTTGTCCCTCATATCGGAATGGTGCGTCTTCTCATATTGCTCGGAGAAGAACGGGAACGTCACCGCCGAAAGGATAAAGAAGGAAGCGACCATAGGAAGGATGAAAGCAGTCTGCATGGATGCGACAAAAGAGCGTTTCCCGTCCTCCTTCCTCTTCTTGACATTATTATAAAAGAAATAGCAAACCGCCACAAACAAGTAAATGGAGAACAAGAAAGTAACGAATATCACATAAACGTAACTTTGACGTTCAGGCACACTCGTAATGGCGTACACATCATTTTCCCCAATATAGTAGACATAATGAGTGTATCCGTTGCCTTCCATGGTGAAACTAGGTTCCTCTTCTTCCGAGACATAAGGAATAGGAAGCCAATTCGAACTGGCGGGATAGCGGAATATACCATCCGAATAGCAAAGTGCGGAACCACAATACTTCGCCATGGAGTATTCAACACCGATATCGTTCTTATTTCTTCGAGGCGTGCCCATTCCATGGATTTCTCTCGTCAACTTAGGATAGAACTTCACATACAAGACATTGTCCCCCATTGGGAAGACGCCAAGGAAATTGATGGAGAACGCCTCGTCCATACAAGCGTAGAAATGAGAGTTCTTCTCCAGTTCCCTAAAGGATTTCCGTATTACAGGGAAAGAATCGTAAGTGACGGAACCCAAGCCAGTTCTCCAAACATGAAAGGAAGGTTGTTCCTTAGGGCTCACCTGTATACGCATATTATATAAATCCTTAAAGACGCGAAGGTAAGTATTGCTCATATGGGACAAAACCACGGAATCTCGCATCTGAATGGAGGAATTCACCAGGCCACGCAAAACGGTATCAGCCTTTATGTACGGATCATAATCCTTCAACACAATCTCCGCAATCGGGTCTTCCCTCACACTATTGTTCAACGCCACATCCTTCGCCTTTTTCGCATACTCCAAAGTACATTTCTGTTCACTATGCCAATATGCGAGCACCACAATAAAATTGATCAGCACGAAAGAGGCGATTACTGTCCGCAGGAAACGATTCGTCGTGAAATACAAATCACCTATCTCCTCGTACAAAACCACCAGGGAGAAAAGCAATAACAAGCAAACATCAACAACCGATCCATAATGGACAAAACCAATTAACGTAATAGCCGTCAGCACCGCATGAGACGCCAAAATCATGCCGACATTCTTTCGCGACGCATACATCACCTTGTACTTTCCTATGCACTCATAAAGGAGATAGAGCCAAAGCATCATCAGCAAGACCGCGCAAATCGACATTTTATTCACCTCCTGAATGGACGGGACCGCCAAATTCACATTAGAGTCATATACAAGACTGATGTAATAAATATAAAGAATCGAGAACGCTATGAAAACGAACATCTTACAGAAAAGCGTTCGAAAGAATGTCCCCACTTTGGAATTCACTTCAACAATTCTCTGAGGCAAGTCTAAATTACGTCTCAACAACGTCAGGAATCCCGCAAAAAACACGGCATAGACGAACAGGTGCTCCGCTGTCGGTGCCAATATGGATGAATAGGAAAGCGAATCAGAAAACCGTTGAAAAAGAATAGGAGGAAACCTCAATCCCAAAAAGGAAAAAAGCATCACAGGGAAAAAGACAATAATCCCAGCCCACAAAAACAATCGTTTTTTAGGAGTATCCATCTCGCTCCACCGCAAGAGTCTGTCAGCAAACACATAAAGGCACACCACTCCTAAGACCCAAAAAATCACAGAAAGGAAAAATATAAAAAGATTCCCTTCATACAAAGGTGTTTGCTGAATGGAGAACAAGTAGTTTCCCGAATCCGAGAAAATCGGGGAAAACCCATCCTGTTGCACCTCAGAAAGGACGACATTGCCAGGCAAATCAAAAGACTCGGCGAAAGTGTTCCATTTACTAGTCTGCCTCTGAGAAGAATTTTCCTTTATCTTTATCAACGCCACGCAACGGTACTCCCGATAGAATGTCTGCATAGCGACCATGCAAGCGTTATCCACTCTCAAGAAAGTATTCTTCCCCAAATCGAAGTCGATATTACTCTGGTCTCCGACCACATCGCTACTCCAAAAAAGTAAGGAATCACCCTTATAAACATGAAACGCCACCTCATTTTTTTCGGATTCCTGATAAAGCGAAGAATTCTTGCGAACGGCCTCCATATCGTTCTTGGCGATCATTTCCCGAATATAGGACATCCACTTTTTAGAAAACGCCTCCTTTTCATAGACTTTGTTTTGAAACGCAACCACATCCACCGTCTTCATGGAATCCTTGAAATACCAATATTGGGTCGCCACACCCAAAGCAAAGCACAAGAGCGCCGCAACGAATGTATATGTCAAGTTTTTGCGCTCCCTCGTCTCAACCAAAGCAGCTGTTTTCCCTTTTATATTTTTAAAAAGAATATCCAATTTTTCAGTTCATAATAAACATGTTAAAGAAAGGGCGCCACTCAACCTGCCCCTTTTTAGGCAAAGTTAATCATTTTTTCATTTATAAAAGTTTCTATTATTCCGAAATACCACACTATTTAGCAAAAAAACTTACCTTTGCGGGGAAGATATTTTTTCATTGTCCAATTAAAATGGATTTCCTACATATGGTTATAAAAAAAGCATACGAATGTTTCGGCACCTGTTCAAAAATGATCATGGTCAGCGTAGAAGACGGAATCATTAAAGAAGTGCAATTCTTCGGCGGATGTCACGGCAACACGCAAGGCGTAGCCATTCTTGTTAAAGGCATGAAGGTGGAAGACGCTATTGCGAAACTTTCAGGAATAGACTGCGGAGGAAGAGGCACCTCCTGCCCCGACCAATTAGCAAGAGCGCTTAGATTGTTCCTTTAGGTTACGTGAAAAAATTAAACTTTTGAAAGAATAAACAAAACGGCGGATCAGAAAGATTCACCGTTTTTTGTTTTTTCTCATCAATTTATTTTTCCGCTGGAACGGCTTTGAAGATATGCGTCTGCGATGACAAGCGCCGCCATGGAATCAACTATAGGAACTGCACGCGGCAAGACACACGCATCATGTCTTCCTTTCGCCTTATAGACAATCGGGCGTCCATTCACATCAACAGACTCCTGGTCTTTCAACAACGTAGGAACAGGCTTAAATACCACTCTGAAATAGATGTCCTCTCCATTGCTGATTCCACCTTGGATTCCACCCGAATTGTTTGTACGGGTTCCAATGGTGCCATCCGACCTTCTTTCGAAAATATCATTTGCCTCAGAACCTCTTTTAGAGACACCTCGGAAACCGCTCCCATAATCAAACCCTTTGACCGCATTGATGGAGAGCATCGCATACGCAAGCTTCGCATGAAGTTTTCCAAATTGGGGTTCGCCCAAACCAACAGGACATCCCTTTATCACACAAGAGATTATTCCTCCAATCGTATCCCCGGCCTCCTTCGTGCGTAGTATTTCCTGTGCCATCGCTTCTGCCACCTTCTTGTCGGGACAACGGACGTCATTTGACTCGATCTTGTCCAAATCCAATTGCTGATACTCTTTGTTCAAAACGACATCGCCGACTTGCGACGTGTATGCGTAAACACTCACACCTATACGTCGGAGTAACAACTTAGCGAATGCGCCCGCCGCCACTTGAGCGATCGTCGTGCGAGCGGAAGCTCTGCCACCACCCGTATAATCACGGACGCCATATTTCTCCGAATAGGTATAATCCGCATGGGAAGGACGAAATACATCTTTTAGGGCAGAATAGTCAGAGGAACGTTGATTCTCGTTGCGCACCTCAAAAGCAATGGGCGTACCCGTCGTTACCCCTTCGAAAACGCCCGAAAGTATTTCCAGCCTATCAGATTCCGAACGGGCGGTCGTCAAGGCAGATTGTCCCGGTCGACGTCTATTCAATTCGGACTGGATAAAATCCATGTCGACACTTATACCCGCAGGGAATCCGTCCAAAACGCCGCCTATAGCGACACCATGAGACTCCCCGAAAGTGGTCAACCGTAATATTTCACCAAACGTGTTCATGTACAATTAATGGCAACAATGACCCTCTCCGCAACCGCCGCAGCCGCTTTCGCCATCCGAGCCCGAACAGCCGCCACCGCAATTCCCGCAACCGCCACCGCAGTGAGGATGCAGAACGACATCGATTTCCTCTTTAGTGGCATCACGAAGTTCCAATACCTTTCCCTTAAAGTTCAAGTTTTCACCAGCCAAAGGATGGTTGAAATCGACCTTCACCTTATCCTTGCCAATCTTCAAGACAATTCCGTTCAGGTGCTGACCGTCCGCATTAATCATTTCGACGACTTTGCCCTCCTGCACATGTTCATCATCAAACTCACCATCACCATTATAGAAAATTGTGCGGTCGAGATCAACAACCATCGCCTCCTCATAATCGCCGTAAGCATCCGCAGCAGGAATAGTGAAATCAAAGGAATCGCCCAATTTCAAACCACGAAGGTTCTCCTCGAACTTATCCAGCATCATTCCCAATCCGCAAGTGAATTTCAACGGAGCCTGGGCAGGAGCGCTTTCCCACAATTCAGGTTTTCCATCCTCGCCTTCCACATAAAGGTCGTAAGAAACGGCCACAAACTTTCTGTCTTCTATTACCATATTATAATCATTAAATAAATTCGAAAAAAATTTTTCACAAGAATCACTAATCGATCCTCAGTTCTTCCTTATCCTCCTTCTTGAACGAAATACGTTCAAACGGATTCTTTATCCTCGATCCGAAATCAGGCATAGCCCAACCGAATCCAGCTTGGAAACACTCGACCTGCCAAAGGTGCGTTTTCAAATCCATCACGAAAAAGAGTTTTGGCGTGATGTAAAAACGGGTCACCAATTTCGTGTAAAGATAGCTTTCGATACGGTTATCATTTTCTTTTCCTAATTCATCATACTTAGGAATCTTTATCTTAGAATAGAAATAGAAACCAACATGAACGCCGAAATTCACCCTATCCATCTGAAGCTCGTTAGCCAAAGCCACACCACCACGGAGTTTATTTCTGAACCTATCTTCATCGATGAAATTATATCTAAGATTATAGATTCTTTGATCCCCGTTATATGCTCCATTGTAGAAGGCGTCAGTAGAGAGTCCCAAACGATAGCAATTGGTAATAGGCATGTAAGCGCCCGCACAAATGTCCGCATTCAAGAAATAGGGCTCGTCTCGCTCCAATTGGTTCACACCCGCAGCGCCATAAGCCTCCAACGCCAAAATATGCTTCACCTTTTTTGCCGGATATTTGATAGGCAACGGCCAAACGTTAGGCGTATATTTCGCGCCAATGAAGACATCTCCCAAATACATGTTATACGCCTTCCTTGTGACCCTACCATTATGGAAAGCCTCGACATTACCGCCTAAACAGATTCTCCACTGAGCCAGAGGTCTTCCGTAACGTTTGGAAAGAGCAATATCCATATTTAAACCAGCAACCCAAACTCCGAAAACTGGCACAATCGGGTGAAGAGAATCACCTCGGGAGATATAGCTGCCCAAACCGCTACCCCACTTCAGATTCAAAGCAAAACCATTCGTATGCACAACCGGATAATGGAAATAAACTTTCGCATCAGCAGCGAAACGAAGATACTCCGGTTTGTCAATTTGCAAACCTTCTATTACAAATCCCACAGAAGGGAAATTGTAGGCATATTCCCAATTATGGTTTCCAAGTAAAGGCAACTCCATGCCGACTTCTCCACCCAACACATTTCCGCCACTAGTCAGATTCCAACCATAATGACCTTCAGCCTTCGCCCTAAATATTGTATTTTGCTGAGCACTCACTCCCAAGAACAATCCAAAGGAGAAAAGCATTAAGCACAAAAGCTTTTTTGACATAATATAACATATTATAGAAACGTCACAAAAGTAATAAAAACTTATGCGTTTTACCTATCTTTGCGGCCAAAATTAATTAGAATGGAACAGAACGAGGGAAATCCGGAAATCGAATTGGGCGAAATATTACGTCAGCGGCACAAAACCATTGCTACGGCGGAGAGTTGCACGGGCGGCAACATCGCCCATAAACTCACTCTTTGGCCAGGTAGTTCGGACTTCTTCAAAGGAGGTGTCGTATCATACGCCAACGAAGTAAAAATCAATATTTTAGGCGTAAACGTCAACGACATAGAGACTCACGGTGCGGTCAGTCAAGAGGTCGTGGAGCAAATGGCGCAAGGAGCAGCGAGAGTAATCGGTAGCAACTATGCGATTTCATCTTCCGGCGTAGCAGGCCCAGGCGAAAGTGAAGGGAAACCCGAAGGAACCATCTGGATAGCGGTCTCAGACGGAGAGAGAACGACATCGAAATGTCTTCATCTGAAAGGCGACAGGACAGCGAACATCGAAGAGGCAACAAAAATCGCGATAAATTTCGCGAAAGAATTTGTTATAAAATAAAAAAGTTGTAATTTTGCAAACCGATTGGAGGATGTATAGATGCAACTCATCCACCATCGAAAAAGAAAAATAATGAAGGGTCCATTCTTATTTGGATTTCTGATAGTTACGCTGCTTTCTGAGAAGAAAGATCAGGATAGGATTTGACCCGCTTTTTATATGTAATAACTTATTTAGATTAACAGCAATGTCAAGAATTTGTGAAATTACTGGTAAAATGGCGCAGAACGGCAACAACGTTTCTCACTCAAAGAGAAGAACGAAGAGGTTGTTCAATGTGAATTTATTCACGAAGAAATTCTATTGGCCAGAGCAAGATTGTATGATTAGTTTGAAGGTTTCCGCTAAGGGTCTTCGCACTATTAACAAAAAGGGTCTCAACTCAGCGTTGGTTGATGCAGCAAAAAAAGGTATTTTGTAATCAGGAGGAGTAAAAAATGGCAAAAAAGGGAAAAGAAAACCGCGTACAAGTAATTTTGGAGTGCACGGAGCAAAAAGATAGTGGTGTACCAGGAATTTCTCGTTACATTACCACTAAGAATAGAAAGAACACTCCTGATAGATTGGAATTGAAAAAATACAATCCATACTTGAAGAGATATACAATCCACAAGGAAATTAAGTAATTCATCTTAAAATCTTTACGTTATGGCAAAGAAAGCAGTCGCAACATTGCAGAAGGGTGAAGGCCGTTCATTCGCAAAAGTGATTAAAATGGTTAAGTCTCCAAAGACTGGCGCTTACTATTTTGACGAACAAATCGTTCGTAACGAAGATGTAAAAGCTCATTTGGCTAAATAATAACAGCTGAATTTCATCTATAAATGGTGTCCTATCTTGGGCACCATTTTTTTTGTCTACACTTCAACAAATCACACGATACATTATCACACAATGAAGAATCTCCCCATATAGACAAACAGCAGACCATCATAGTCAAACTTTCCACGTTATCAATTGATTCTATTTCATTCACATAATCCGTTTCTCATCATCTGGGTTAGTATCTAATCGTCCTACAAATCCTCAGAGAAAACTCTATAGATAGACACATCTGCACGCAAGCGATCCCATAACATAAAAGCGCAAGCGTATCAATTAGAAAAAAAAGACATCATCGCAGCCTAATCTACGATGATGTCTTCATATGATTACCCTATAAATAACAAGGTGAAAATCGACAACTATTTCTTAGTGAACAACTGATAGAAGTCGCCTTCAGAAGTCTCCAGCAGAAGGACATACTCTCCATTTTGCAAATCAGAGACGTTGATTGCGACATTCTTGGTCCGACAAGCATCTTTCTTATAAGCCACGCCTGAAACGCTCCAAATAGTATAGCCAAGCACATCCATGCTGCCGGACTTCACGAACAGATCAGTCTCGACCAACGTAGGATAGACCAAGAGCCCCGCATTCGCAGCCACATTCAAAAGACCATTACCCGGATTCATCTGGATGACAAAAGGATATTCTTCAGAGCCATACGTAGCAGACTCCGCATAATAGAGTCGGGTCACAGACTCAATCTCACCATCATTCTCCGTCATCTTAAATCGGATAAGATCCATAGAATCCGCGACGAACGAGAAGGTGATCCTACCACTCTTATCGGTAGAACCGGCGGTCACACATTTACCATCAACGAATGCGCCGACAGCACGGTTAGCGAGTATGGAATCGTCATCCATCACAACAGCCACAATCTTGACTCCTCGCTTGGATGCCGTCAACAATTGTTTTCCTGAAGGATCAGAGGACGTCACAGTCGTATCTTCAGGAAGAGACTCTTTAATCGGAGAATCCATATTGATTACAAACGGATTGGACAAAGAACCGTAATTTGCATCTTCAGAGTATGCCAACTTCGTCACAGCCACACGTTCTTCACCACCCGTCATCACTTTGAATACCAAAGAGTCGGAAGATGTTTCAGCGTCACCCGCAATGGTTAAGAAAACCATTCCCTTAACGTTAGCGGAAGCGGAAGCGCGACACTCGTCACCGGAGAACACTCCCACTTCATAACTCTTCAGAAGCGTATCCTTATCGTTCACAACCGCCACGACGGTCATATTACCCGAATAGGCATGTGCGTCAACAGTCTTAAACGCCGGAGCGGAAGGGGCAGCCTTCGGTGCGGCGAACATAGGCATTCCCTGCGCCGATTTAATTGAAACGGACGGATAAGAGAATGACCTAACACTATCCGACTGACTATAATACATATAACCGGAACCCGGCACAAGCGAAGTGAGGGTACCTACCCATTCGTAACCTTCGTAATAAGCGAAACCGGACTGTCCTTTGATTAAATCACCATCGACAGGATTCAGACCCGCCAACGCCTGATTCAGAGAGAGGATGGACGTGCTATTGTTTCCGATCCAGTTCCATCCCTTGGATATTATCACCTTCTCTTCAGACAAGTTTAGAGCAGCGCCCACCACACTAAGGGTAGAGGATTCCATCATATTAACTTTATACATCGAACCGACTGAAATGGTCGACAACGAACCCATGTAATCCTCACCATCGGAATAAGCGACATTCAACTGACTCTTCACCAAATTATTTTCAGGGGCAATGTCACCGAACACACCCTTCACAGAGTTATCGAAAGGTTTCACATTCAAAGAAATCCAATTCCAGCCCTTCTTTAAAGGAAGAGCCAGTTCTTGGTATGACGCCGTACTCAAAATGACAGGATCACCCATAGTACCCTTTAGCGTGTTCGCCTCAAAAACGATATCTTCCGAAGTCTCCAACGCAGAATATACGATGCCCGTGCTTGCGTCCCACGCCTTGAAGAGAATGTTCCTTTTAGAGAAATCAGAATTACCATAGATATCCATGGAGACGAAGTAAGCGTCATAACGAGGGTAATAGACAGGAGAAGCAAGTCCCACACACTTACCATTGACAAAGGCAGCGACTAAGTCTTCCGCATTATCCACATACTTACCATCTATCTTCAATTGAGACAACAAACTCATCGAACCCTCATACAAGGAAGGATCCACACTCCAAGCAGGCGTGTTCTTTGTCACCTTCAAAGAGAGCGTGAACGGAACGTTAAGACCTTCGTTCCCAGACAAATAGATAACTTCTTCATATTTACCGACCGCCACAGCGTCATTTACCTTAAAAGAAATCGTCTGCGTCTTTTGGGCGTCCAAAGAACCGCTTGTCTTATCCGCAGTCAACCAAGAAGGCAAGCCACTGATTGACCACGCTTCCGTAGAAGAACCCTGGTTTGATATCGTGGCAGAGAAAGCAGCGTTTTCCTCACCATCCTTTACCAAAGAAATCGACTCGTCAGCCCAAAGCAGACGATTTTGATTAACAAACGCACTCCATGTCACAGGCAACGAGAAGTTGTTGTTCTCATCACGCACATTTTTGACAGTGAAATTAATGGTCGTACCTTCCAACCTTTTCGCCGATTCATTCAATGTAATAGTAACCGTACGTTCGGAAGAGACAAAGCCGTAAGCGACATCGCTCATCCTCGCCTTCGGACGCAAAGCCGGAGCTGTGGCAGACTGTTCAACAGAATTAGTCGCCGCCATACCCGCCGCATTGACACTACAGTCGTTCAAATTGAACACATACGAGCCACCCGCAGCATCCGCTTTAATACCCTCGAAAGGATAGTAAGCCTGCAAGCCCGCCTCGTCACCATTCAAACGCATGTGGCTGAACTGCTCGATCGCCTTACCGTTGAAAGTAGCCAACCAATAACGCACCTCATCGACATCGCCCTTGAAATAATCTTTAAGCTTTGTCGTATCGTTATCGATATAACGTTGCGCACCAACCGTCAGATAAGGAGCCTGCAAAGCAGCCACCTTCGAAGAAGAAATCTGGCCAGCCGTTTCGCCGTCCACATAAACAGTAGTCATACCGTTTCGCAACACGTTAAGAGCGATATGATGCCAAACGTTATTCAAATAATTACCAGAAGAGAGAATCTCCTCCTTGCCATCGGACAACAATGTCAAGTAACCGCCCGCATTGAATTTCAAGGCGACTTTTTGGTTGGCGCTCCACAACGTGGCATTTTTTTGAGGTTCGCCACGGAAGAACATTTCAACCATGTAATCATCGGTTGTCAAAGCATTACATCTGCTGATATCCACATTCACATAAGATTGACCAGACAACTTAGCCGCATAATTGGTGTTATTAAGATACCAACTACCTGAAGTCAGCACCATGTTACGGCTACGAGCCACATCCTTAGCCACCTTTCCTTGGCCTTCATTGAATTTCCAATAACCGACTAGGCCATCCGTAGAAGCCGACTTTTGGAAATGCATTTGCGCTTGAGCGACGTCGTTGGGCCTATCGGTATTCCACAAAGTCATTTCACTAATAGCGCCTTTAACGCCCTTTCCAACGGAGATTTTACCAGAACCTCCATACGTAGGCACTCGCTTATCGGTGAACAATTTCACCTGATTGTCATCATAAGCCACCAATGCGCTGATAAGAGAAGAATCCTTGCCAACACTATAATTAAACGTCAGGAAGCTCCATTGATTGAAAGGAATCTGTTTTTCGGAAACGATCACTTCCCCATTAACATTGAAAGTCAACTTCCGTTCCGAATCGACGCCCATCAAGAACGATCCATCGGAAGAAGCGTGGT
This sequence comes from uncultured Bacteroidales bacterium, assembly GCA_937907165.1. Taxonomy (GTDB): domain Bacteria; phylum Bacteroidota; class Bacteroidia; order Bacteroidales; family Paludibacteraceae; genus UBA1181. The sequence goes on from CALCUH010000034.1 coordinate 62,475, forward strand.
TCAACAAAACACCAGCGCCAGACAGATACACCCACATATCAACAGAGAAGCTCTTATTCGCCAAGAAAATATCAGCCTCAGTCTGAGCAATGTACCCAGCAGAACTATCCAGTTTCAAAGCCACGTTATGATCCACCTCCGCATCGTTCAGAACACCTTGGACGATGAAGTTGTCACCCTTCGAAAGCATCGATGAAGACCAATGCACGCCGCCCCACGACTCGTTGAAAGTGCGGCCACCATAAACAATGTCGAGCGTGATTTCGTCGCCCGCATTCAAAATACCATCAGAAGGGTTAGGATTACCCAACACCACAGGGCGTTCCATATCCTTCACCACCTCAACAATTTCACTCTCGTTGGTAATCTTCGTATTGGTGCCGCTTGCGCACACACTCACGGCACGGAACTGGTAGGTCTGGTCGTTATAAAGAGAAGAAGACATCGGGAAGAAGATATGAGCCGTAGCACCATCCAAACTATCCACCAAAAGTTTTTCAACGAGATTCCAATCGTTATCACGTTCGCCCTTGTATTGAAGATTGATTTCGCCGAAATTCAGATAATCTTTCTCGTAGTCTTTGACAACTAATTGCAAAGTATCATGAGTGGAAGTGTTCATAACCTTATTCTCTATTTGAAGGGTAAGAGGAGAACAGCTAGGCACGAATTCAACAGAGAGATAGACTGTATCGGCAATCACCTCCCAAATATCGGTACCATCATATTGGCAGTCGGAAGCCAAAACGACAGCGATGCTATCATACTTCATGATATCCTGACGAGACTGCTTAATCTGCAGATTCTTGTGAGTAGTCTCCAAAGCGTTAACAAGCGTCGCTCTTGCCGTCGGGAAAGGAACGCCATCGATAGAGAGAGCCGCACCGTCAGCGTTGCTATCATCCACCACATAGAGTCTATACCAGACATTCTCGTTCGTTTCAGACAAATTGTCCAAATTTAACGTGAAGTTAGCGGCTGAACCGCTTGGAACGTCAATGATTTTTTGGAATTTCAAATTACCCTCCCCGACAGTGATACGAGGGACTTCAATCTGCATTGTCTTAGTCGCCAAAACATGTTCGTCAGGCTCATAAAATTTAGTTCTCTTCTCGTCCTCATAAGGGCAAGTTGTCTGGCCCGCGCGAGTGTAGAAGATTGGACCGAAACCGTCAGGAGCTTGGAACACATCAATAGACAAAGCGTCATCGTCACCATCCTCCGCCAAAGTGAAACCTACAGTCGTACAATTCTCCGTCTCGGAAGACTCCTCAAAGCTCTCCGTACCACCCTGTTTTGTTTCAGCCTCAACAGTCATACCAATTCCGCAGAAAGCGAATCCGGTCTTACCTCCGACAACGGCCAAACCTTTGGTCGTGGAAACGTCAGTTGATGAAGATGAGCCACAACGCTGAACGGATTCCTCAATGTTAGTACCCGAATCGAAAGAGAGATTCTTCACCTTCCATCCATACTTGTCCGTGTCATAGAACAACGTGAAATCACGCTTGCCAGAAGGTGTAGACAAATATTTCTCATATTCATCACGGCTAATAGAATATCCCTCTAAAATATTATTAATCATAGCATAGTTGGAACCGTAATCCGCATACTTGATGAGACCACCTTTCTTATTGAACCAGAAAGTGGAATCCAATTTCACATAATGCTGCACATACGGATCGAACAACTCATAACGGGTATTCTCGAGCAGTTTAGCCTCTTCGAACTTCTTCACAGCCGCATTATACGCAGACTCGCTGTATTCAAGATTCGTTTCGATCGCCTTCACCTTCGCAGCCTCGTTCAGAGCCAGTTGAACCTTCCATAAAGATATTTGAGTATTATAAAAAGCCACAGTATCCATATAGTCCACTTCGTCCTTCGGTTTAATCATCTTGTAATATCCGGACTCCGCAAAATGTTCATCATCCGGACCGACCTTCGAAATGAACACAACCCCCTTGCTAACATTAGGGTACGAGTCATTATATTCAGCGTCACTAACTACCCGAACGACAGAGTTCCTAACATCCTCGAAATTCGGGATCAACACATTCTCAATATAATTTTGAGAATAATTGAAGTGGGTCGTGAATTTCTCACCTAAGCAAATCGCCTCGAACATATTAATTTCATAACCGCCCGCAGTATCCCTAACCGGGGCAACCTTACGAGCCTTACCCATGATAATATTAGTAGATGAACCCATAAAGAGGTCACCGTCCGCTCCCACATAATTGGATGCATCAGAAGTGCTAATATTTTCCGTAGTAGTAAGCGTGTATTTATTCTCCCTCTCGTGGGAATTGTCATAGGTGATTTCCGTACCAGCGGAAACATCCGCATCCACGTTCTCTTCCGTAATCAGCGCCACACCGAATCCAGAACTAGTCGCGACATCCGTACCAAACATAAATGTGGCGGTCGCACTATATTCGGAATTGTACTCCATGGTCACCTTAGATGAGGTTGAAATGGATTGACCCTTTTCCAAATATGCGGAAGAAGAAGTTCCTGGCGGGTCACGCAACACAAACAACACCTTATCAGGACCCGTTGTAATGAAGTTACTTCCAGTCTGTAGACCGCCAGTCACGATACCTAAGAAATTACCGTTCTCACTCCATGCGAAAGTTTGGTTATTATAGACAAAATTAATCTCCATTCCTAGCGTGTACGGACTCACGATATTCGGATAAGTTGCTTGGAACTTGTAGGTCAATTTTCCCAACGAATCAGCCACCAAAGAACTATTTCCCGTCTTAATGACGTCTCCATCCTTCACATCCTTACCATCCTCATCCACACCATTTTCAATAGCCACTTCGGTTGCGCCCAAACTATTGGAGACTTCCACCTCAGCTCCAGACAACGGTATTTGGGTAATCCTCACCTCGTCACTATCCTTGTTCACATAAGGCTCATACAGATACATCTCCTGTTCGTAAGACCTTCCCTGAGTAAACAATGGATACCCGAACGTATAACTGATATTGCCAGACACTGAATCGACCGTATACAAAGGAATGGTATCGGACACCCCTGTCTTGTCGTCCATATAAATATATTTTTCATCGCCAAACGCACCATCCTTTGTACTATATGAGGTCATTTCCAACACAGGTGTGGAGTAATGGATCTGATCCAACGCATACTTGTATGTAAACGTAAGCGTATCGCCCGGTCCTTTCACCAAACTATCTGTCTGATCCCGCAGGTCTCCTGTCGCAAACAAAATGTCCTCTATATCGTCTAACGAGAACACCACATCCTCATTATTATCGACCTTCACACTATTGACCTTATAATCAAGAGGCGGCAAAGAGACGGCGAACTCACCTGTCGCCGAATCAGTGTGGATAACAATCTTCCGCGAATCGCTCTCACTATCAAAGAGACCTGTGGTAGCGACAGAGGCGATTGAGTCAGACGGACAAGCGAATGTCCTCATATTCAAAGAATCCGTATTAAACTGATAACGATCACCGGATGTCAATACGATGGTTGCCTTCCCGATTGTCGCTTTACCCATTCCGAACCCGTGAGGTTTCTCGGACTCCGGCACGCCACCCGACACACGTCCGGTCAGCGTCACGAATGTGGAATCATAAAACACGATATGTTTCGACATGTCGAATGTATCCTCCAGCAAAGGATTTTCAGGCCAGCGGCCACCCGACACAAACACATGGTTATCTTTCTTCACGGTAATATGATGAGCTCCGATAGGCACACTAATGGTAAATTCGCCGTTCACATCAGAAGTGATAATCTCTCCATTTTTACTGCAAACAGTTTCATCCACATAGAAAGAGGCGCCTTCCACAGGGAAATTAGTGTTATAATAAGTGACAACACCCGTGACAGGGAAAGAAGAGACATCCTCGAAATCAACGCCCGAATGAACCAACGAGCTGGCAGAGATGAACCGGGTCGCATATTTCGGAGAAAACTTATGAACACCCAACGATGGAGTTATCATATAAGAAGAACCCTCTCCGGAGAAAGGAATTCCATTAATCGTATAATTACCATATTCATCACAAATTCCGAACAAACCCAACTGATCTTTTGTCGGTATAACAGAAGCTGTCGTCTCGTTATCCGACAAAATCTCACCATGGTTATTATTGGTGATTCCAGAAGTTTTGGAATAATCATATGCGGTCACTTGTTTGTTGATACCCTCGTCCATTGGCCAATAGAGCACCAAATTGCTCTCGTTTCCAGCCAATATACGGTTGTAATTCTTCAAGATTTCCGCATTCGTCAATTCCCGACCGGAGAACAAACGCACCTCATCCAAATAACCTTGGAAGAGGCATTCCCCCTTAGGATCACCACCAATTATCAAATTGCTGACACCGACCGAATCGATTTCCCTTATGAAGTGGGAGGCCACAGACGCCGCGCAAGTCGCGGAACTGATGTTCCCCTCTTTGTCCACACAACGGATTTGGAAAGTTTTGTTACCATCATAGGAGAACGTCAAATGAGTAAACAATCTGGAAGGAATCACCAAAGAAGAGATGGAATCCTTGACAGACGCACTGCCATTCGGCAAGACAAAGCCAAGGGAATAACCGCTCTTCCCATTAGGTCTCAAATAGAGACCGAAATTATTCGGTGAATAAATCAACATCGATTTCTTCACGGCAACGCTATCCTTCTTAATAACATCGTCAGGATTTACATATAATTGGAAACTCCATGGTTTCCCAACGAAATACTGTTTTCCGAGAGTGTCGGACAATGGCAGACTGACACCACCTTTATCATTCTTCACCCTTAACGCATAGAATTGGGCACCGACCTGATCGGTTGAATTTAGGATGGCCGACACCTTCGCGCCATTCACAGCGGTTCCCGTACCATAAGTGACACGTCCCGCAACAACCCCAGTCGCCCTACAGAATCCGTCCGTAACGGCCGATGCGGTGATATTCTCAGAATCTGTCTCGTCACAATAGACAGACGATTCGACTTTATATTGGTAATACCTACCAGGCAACGCCGTATTATCATCATAAGAATATTTGTTTTGCGTTCCGGAGACGGCATGGATTTTAGCCCACATATTATCCGAACCCAATTCACGGCGATAAAGTGTATACCCTGTTTCAGAGGTTCCGATCTGCTTGGCTTCCCACGACAATTTCACCGTTTCCGCATACATACCCTTGGAAGCATCCAGACTAACGATATGGGATGCGGAATCCAATGTTCCGGAAACAAACTCGCTTTGATATTTAACACCCTCAGAAGTGGAATCGTCTATAAAGAGCGCAGAAGTCTCGACACGGTAGGAATAAGTGGCACAAGGGCTCTCAATGTTCTTATCTTGATAAGTATAGTGCTCCACCGTATTGTCCGTTACGGTAATACCATTCGTCTCTAATTGCACAAGAGGTTCCGTGGAGTTCGCATCACCTTTTTTCCTATATATCTGGAAATAGTGGGTCTCCTTATCCGCAAATTTCGAATTGCTCCAATTTACTTGTATATGGTCAGCGGAAGAAACAAGGCCGATTTCCAATTTGAAATTCCTTTTCATCATCGCAGTGACAGTCTTATAACGATCCGTCATCATCTTTTTCAAATCCCACCCTTCTGGCACAAAGCGAATCAAATACTCATAGTCTTTGTCATACAATAATTTTTTATCGGCATCCGCATAATTGGCACCATTTGTCGGACCATACAAAACCGGCATTATTTCAGCGGGACCATCGCTGATTTTGTAGCGATAGAGGTACCAATTCCCCGTTTGTCCCTTTGATAAAGAGTCTGTCAGCCATGACAAGTTTATGCTTTTGTTCCAAATGTCAGCCGTATAATTGAAATCTGCGGCTTGAGAATATTTATAGAAGAATCCACTCACCTTCAAATTCAGATTAGAGCAATCCTTCAAATTACCCACTTGATCTTTCACCTGTGCGTTAATTGATTGGACAACCAATTCCTTTTCGTCCATATTATGGGACAAGACGCCTTTGAAATAAAGCACATTCGTTCCCGCACCTCCCATATATTGCAGACTTCCCACATTGGTTTTGAGCGTCACATTGGCCGTGGTTGACAAATAAACAAGTTCATCGAACTTTACCGCCACCGTCAAAACGTCGCCATAAGAGTACGAATAGGTGGAATTACAGTATGCCGCTTTCGCCGTCGGAGCGACTTTATCCACATATTTCACATGAAACCAAGGAGTATTGACAAAACCGTCATCATTATTATCGCCTCCCGCATCCCATGTCGTATAAAGTTTAGCTGTCGTAGCGGGTACAACAATATACTTATTATCAACCACCGCACCGGATTTCGAAGCTTTGGCATGTTGTGTGCCTCCCGTGCAAACGGGGAATTCCATGGGTCCGTCATCTTCAAAGCAGGCGGCGAAAAGGTTTTCGCCTAAAGAACATCCATATTTGTTGTTCCTGTTCCATGCGCTATAATAACCCTTATCGCTTATACCCATAGAAAAACAACCATCATCCCATTCATCAAAATAGAATGTCAAGCGGAAATAATAATTCCAGTTCTGTCCCGTACTTTTGAAATAATTCTGTTCTTCAGCATTAAAACAATCGATGGCTACTTCCTTTTTGGTAACCCAATCATCATCCAGTTCAAAGCCTTTCTTTTCCCATCCATCGGAATCTTTATATTTAACCAAAGCCAAGTCTCGCTCTTTTCCGTTGAACGTATACGATTTCGCATTAGATAGGGAGGTTTCCACATACCTGTTCTCCGAGAAATCGTTCCATGCCACAAAACCCACCGTTCTGTCCACATTTCCATACATATCAATCCCTGTCGGAGTTAATACCGGCACAGAAACCGTCATGGTTTTCACATCCTTCTTAAAATAGAGCTGACCCGATTCATGGGTGAAGTGGATGCCACCCACCGCCGAACCATCCATCGTTCGATAATTGACTAACGTCGCAGCCGACGCATTATTACGGCTGACCGTATAAACTAAATTGCTGCCACTCCTTGTCACCGTGATGTCCGAAATCACGTCCGAATCCGCAGCCCATCCCCCAATCGGGACACAGAACACTCCCACTACCGTGATGATTAAATTCCGAATTTTTCGTAAACAATGATTCATGCCTAACCAATTAGAATTTTTATATATTAATTTTTTTTCAAATGCACTCTTTACTCCGAGCCCCCCCCAAAAAAACGGCTGGATCGTCTATCATCAACAATTCAATTATTTGATTTTTGTTTCCGCAACACGGGCACAACTTTCATAAAGCATAACTCAAATATACACAATAGTATTCAATAAAGCATACTAAACACGATTGTTTTTTCATAAAAAAAAAAGCGTTTAACGCATTTTTTTCATCATACACATTTGACAAACATCGTTTTTCCTCATACAATAAGCGGGAAAGTCCCCGGACCTTCCCGCTCATTTTTCCAGACACATTCCCTAACAGAAACAAATTTTCTTATGGAAACAAAATCATAATTCAGCGGCCTTAGCCTCTTTTGTCTTATCAATTTTTCTCATCAAGCCCACCAACGTGGATCCCGGACCCACCTCCGTGAAACTATCGGCGCCCGCGACGATCATATTTTGAACAGACTGCGTCCATTTCACGGAAGAAGTGAGTTGTTTCACCAAGTTGGATTTTATCGTCTCCGGATTGGTCTCCCCTATCGTAGAGACATTTTGGTATACCGGACAAATCGGCGTCTTAAAATTGGTCGCCTCAATAGCCGCAGCAAGTTCCACTTTCGCAGGCTCCATCAAAGGAGAGTGAAAAGCTCCGCTCACCGCCAACTTCACCACGCGGCGCGCTCCAGCCTCTTCCATCAAAGTGCAAGCCTTGTCGATTCCAGCCATAGTGCCGGAGATGACCAATTGACCAGGGCAATTATAATTAGCAGGGACAACCACCTCATCAGTAATCATGGAGCAAACCTCCTCCACCTTTTCGTCAGGAAGGCCCAAGACAGCCGCCATCGTGGAAGGATTCATCTCGCAAGCCTTCTGCATAGCCATGGCACGTTTGGAAACGAGTTTGACGCCATCCGCAAAATCAATCGCGCCGGCCGCCACCAAAGCGGAGAACTCACCCAATGAATGACCAGCCACCATATCCGGAGCGAATTTCTCGCCCATAGACTTCGCCAAAATGACGGAGTGGAGGAATACAGCCGGTTGCGTCACCTTCGTCTGTTTCAAATCAGCCTCTTCGCCGGCGAACATGATGTCAGTGATTCTGAACCCCAAGATTTCATTAGCCTGTTCAAACAAATCCTTCGCCAAAGGAATGTTGTCGTACAAGTCTTTGCCCATTCCGATGAATTGGGCGCCTTGTCCAGGGAAAACAAATGCTTTCATATAAAAATCAGTTATGATTAATGGTTAAATTTATGCGTGTTCGAATAATTCAGATAGGTGGCTTCCGGCCATTTGGAAAGATCGGAGGAACTTTCACACTTGCGTTGCACGGTCTTATCCAAATTCGAGAAAAAATCTATGCCCGTCATACGTTCCACCTCGTCGACCGTCGTCACGAACTTCGTGAAAGGCGTATCGGTAGCCTCATTAGGAATGACGAAAGCGATCATCTTCTCCTTCCCCTCTTTGGAGAAATCGAATAAGATTTTGTAGAACTTCTCAGGAACCGTGATATTAGTCCTCACATCCCGACCATTTTCGGTCGTGAACATTTTTCTGGCATCCTCTCCTTCCCTTGGCAGTACGGGACCGGTCACCACATAGATACGCCCATATTTCTTCGTCCAAGAGCGGACCTGCATCTCCAAATCGTTCCAAACTCCCTTATTGAAGCCCTTCACCTGAGGAGAGATATTGCTAGTATAAAAGCACTCCTCCATCGCCTTCTTCTCGAATTTCATGTCAGCCGCCGGAGCCAAATGCCCCCTATCATACCCGCTATTCGAATAGAGGTCAGGATCGGCCGACTCGCTCGTCACGATAGGATCCGGCTCAAAAGAGTCGTTGCGATCCAAATCGCCTCCGACCTCGTCTCTCGTCAACTCATACGCCACCCATTCGGACTGTTCGTCAGACTCCGAATAAGAGAAAGAATAATTCTTATGGATATAAGTCTTCCCTTTTGAATTCGTATGCGTGAACATTCTATCCCCCTCCGAAGAATTAGGAATAGAAGAAACAGACGACTCTCCCTCAGCAGGGAAAATCTGCGTCAGGTCGACATCAGGAGAGGCCGATCCGTCCGTCGCGGGAACATCCGCGGGAACCGCCATACACGAACAAAAAAAGGTGACCAGCGCCACCTCTATTGGAAACAAAAGTTTCATTTCACAGCCTTTAAACTCATATCCAAACCCTTAACGGAATGAGTAAGCGCACCGACAGAAATAAAATCGACGCCACACTCCGCATAAGAGCGCAAAGTTTTAAATGTAATACCGCCAGAAGACTCCGTCTCACATCTGCCGTTAATAATCTCGACAGCCTTACGGGTAGTATCCGTATCGAAATTGTCCAACATGATTCTATCGACACCACCGATTCTAAGCACCTGATCAAGTTCATCCAAATTACGGACCTCAACCTCAATTTTAATGTTTTTGCCCTTCTCTTTCAGATAACGTTTCGCATTGGAGACCGCGTTTTCGATTCCGCCGGCGAAATCGATATGGTTGTCCTTTAAAAGAATCATATCAAACAGACCGATACGATGGTTACCGCCGCCACCGATTTTCACGGCTTTCTTCTCAAGGATTCGGAGACCCGGAGTAGTCTTTCTCGTATCAATCACCTTTGTATGCAAATCCTCAATCTCCTTGGCATATTTATTGGTCTGGGTAGCGATACCGCTCATACGCTGCATAATATTCAGCACAATGCGCTCCGTCTGGAGCAAGGAACGTTCCTTTCCTGAAACGTAGAAAGCGATATCACCCGGCTTCACATGAGCGCCGTCCTCAAGGAGTTGTTCCATCTTCAAATCAGGATCGAATTTCGCAAAAACCCGTTTCGCGATTTCAACACCCGCAAGGATTCCCTCCTCCTTAATTAAAAGTTTCGCCTTACCCATTTGGGTGTCAGGAATGCAACAAAGCGTGGTATGATCACCGTCACCGATATCCTCAGCAAACGCGAGATCAAGTAAATCTTCAATTAATTCATTTTCACTTTTCATATCTTTCAAAATCAATTACATAGGACACATCTAGTCCCTATTCGTTATCGGAATAAAAAACATTTATGTTCTCAAAAGCCCCCCGCAAGGAATCTTCAATTAGAGGATGGCTCAATCTTCAATTGGCGGATAAATTCCCTTGCACCCTCTTTTTTTGTAAGTATAAGGATTTGGAAAATACCGGAATCCGTGTAGAGTTTGCCCATCATCAGACCAGTCTTTTCCTTATCAGTCTTATGGGTCACGTTAAAATTGGTCGGACGATGTTTTCTAAAGAAAGAGGAAATCTCGTCTTGAACCTGCATCTTGTTCTTCAGCCCTCCCGCACGGTCGATAGTCAAATCGACACTATTGTCCAAAAAGGAACTGATCCTCTGCACGTCTCCGTTGGAGAACGACCTCACGATATCCGGGTTCGCCTGAACGGATGCCATCGCGGTTCCGAACAAGAACGTTAGGATGATTCTTTTTATATTTTTCATACTCCTCAAAATTAATTGGCACGTTCGAAATTTATCACTACAAAAACGATGCCTAAAAACTCTTTTTACTTACATTCGCGCCATAAAAAAGGCACAAAATGAGAATCTCACTCCTTACAGTCGGCAAAACTAACGATTTATCTTTTAAAAATGCAATTTCAGAGTACCAAAAGAGACTAAAATTCTACATTTCTTTCGACATTGAGGAGATACCTTCCCTAAAAAACACCAAAAACTTGACGGAAGACAACCAGAAGCAAAAGGAAGGAGAACTGATTCTAAAAAATCTGCAACCGGACGACGAAGTGATTCTATTGGATGATAAAGGCAACGAATTCACCTCCAAACAATTCGCCTCCTTCATTGAAAAAAAATCAGCCTCCGGACTAAAAAGGTTAGTGTTCGTCGTAGGCGGTCCCTACGGATTCTCACAAGAGGTTTACCAACGCGCCAACGACAAAGTCTCCCTCTCCCGCATGACCTTCTCCCACCAAATGGTCCGACTCATCTTCGTCGAACAACTCTACCGCTCCATGACCATCATCAAGGGAGAGCCTTACCACCACGAATAATTCTACGGATTCCACTATCAAACGCCACCCTTGTTTCCTTTCAAGGCGGGAAACGCCACATATCATAAACATTCATCATACATATCATTGATTTAAAACTAATATTTTATTATTTACTATAATAACAACATACTCGAAATAGCGATTTGTTAATTTTATTGCTCTAATATTCAATTATATATATATTATATTTTCATATTTAAATACCACAACTTGATTTTTAACAAATAATTAATTAGATTTGCGATAACAATCGTTCTAAAATAAACATAAGCAAAAAAGCTAGCATTTTGTTTTGTTATATTACATAGAATATTGTTGTTTTATTATTTTTTTAATTATTAACTTTAAAATTTTCAAATCATCATGCCAACTCAAAATGTATCAAAAAAGACAATATCCGCATTACAACAACTTCCGTTCGAAAACATCATCGGAGGACCGTTGAACGCATGTGTGCTCGCACAAAAAGAGGCAGCGTTAACCACAATCGGCTTCATCAATGACGTAGGTTTACAAACCGTGTACGACAAAGATGATAAAGACACAGGAAAGAAAGAGGCGATTTATGTATACTTCACCTTTGTTCAAAACGGTAGAAAAGTCAACATCAGCGTTCCTCTTTTGACCATCGTCCCAATCCCTTACATCGCCATCAACACAATCGACATCAACTTCAAGGCGAATATCAGCGGTGTGGAGACCACTTCCGACACTGACGAATCTTCTTATGAGTCTACAGAAGAATCCGAGAGCCAAAAGAAAAGAGGATTTATATTCAAGAAAAAAACATCCTCGTTCAAATCATCAATTTCCACAAAGAGGGATTCGAAATCAACGCAAGAATCCAGCTACAGCATCGAAGCGACAGTGGACGTAGCCGTACACGCCACTCAAGACTCCATGCCTGCCGGTATGGCGAAAGTGCTTGAGATGTTAGGAAGTGCGATAGACCTTTGCAATCCGGAAGGCGAACTTACAGTTAGCGCCACAACCGCAGTTACTGGTGACACTATCGTATTCACCTATAAGGGTTCAGACGGCGTATACCACCCTGATTGCATCACAACTGGCGATAGTGCTTTTGACGCGGAATTAAAAACTACCGCAGACGGAATTTCGAAATCTCTAACCATAGAGAATAACAGCAACAAAACAATAACGATCGGTGTTGCCAACATAGATAAATATGATTTGACAGATCAGATAGAAGGAGTAACGGTAACACTCAACCCCAAAAATTAACAAATAAACAACCCGATTTTTAACTTATGGCAGGCATAGATACAACCCCATCCACCGTAGCGACCAACGCGCTTCAAGCCATACCGTTCGGCTCCATCATCGGAGGACCACTGAGCGCATGCATCGAGGCGCAGGCCAATGCGGCAAAGACATCATGGGAGTTCATACGAGACGTCGGCCTGACTGATTCTGAGAACGGGGAGAAGAAAGCGATATATGTCAATTTCGAATACCGCAAAGACGGGCACAAGGCGATACTCAGCGTTCCTTTGCTGACCATCGTCCCGATACCCTACATCGCGATAAAAGACATCGACATACAATTCAAAGCCAGCATCTCCGCCGCCTCTTCGGTGTCTACAACAGAAAGCACCAGCACAAAAGTTGACGTCGGCATGAAAGCCAAAGCAGGATTCAACTTGGGTATTTTCCATGGAAGCATGGAAATGAACGCAAGCGTATCCAGCAAGAAAGATTCCTCCTCGACAAGAGACTCTAAATACAGTGTGGAATACACGATGGACGTCGCCGTAAAAGCGGGGCAAGACTCCATGCCGGCAGGCATGGCTAAAGTATTGGAATTGCTCAACGAGTCTATCGATACCATACAATACGATGGAGAGCTAATCGTTTCCGCCCAAAAAATCACAACAGAGGACGGAGGTGTTTACGTGACTTATAAAAACGAGGATGGTTACTACGCCCCGGAAGATATAAAAATCTTTTGGGTCGAAAACGGGAACGCCACCAACGGAGCGAACGGAGCGAAAGCCCTGATAGACGGAACTGGCGCGGTTTGTCTGCTTTCGAAAGCGGGAGAATACCTCATTTCCGCAGGCAAGAAATCAGTACTCGTTGTTGTATCGGAAGCACAAGAAGATGTTTAAAGAGACAAAAAAGTTACTCCAAACAACTTCTAACAAATGATGGCTATATGATTTTCAATTATTAAACAATCAAACTGAATAATAACATGCCAAGCACAACAGAAAACGGAGAGGTGTCTTTCTGCGATTCAGTGGACGTTAATGACTTCATCGGGAAATTACCCCTTGACAAAGTCATCGGCGAACCGCTGAACGCCGCCATCAGAGCGCAAGGAAACGCTGCGAAATCGATTCTGAGTTACATCAAAGACGTCGGTGTGGTAAACAAAGACGGCAAAGAGATGTTCAGCACAGTATGCTTCAGTTTCACAAGCAACGGAAAACCTGTCAAAATCAGGATTCCGCTCATAACCCTTGTGCCGATTCCGACGTTGGGAATAGACACGATGACCTACGATTTCAAAGTCACCGTAAAATCTTCAACAGACTTCAACTTCACCCAAACCAACAGTTTCAACAGTTCCTTCAAACAAACGCTCTCCTACGATTTGCCCAAAGAGAGCGCAAAAGCAGAATCGACTGGTCAGACTGGTCAAAACGCAGGGTCGACTGGTCAGACTGGTCAAAGCACAGGTGCGAGTGGTCAAACCGGTCAGACTAGTCAAAACACAGGAGCAAATGGTCAAACCGACCAGACTAGTCAAAAAGCAGGGTCGGCTGATAAAAACGCGGCAACTGGAAGCGGCACACAAGCAGCCTCCGCAAAGGAGACCGACACCGCAAATAAAGTAAAAAGCAATACGAAAGGATCTGTCACATTCGATGCCTCCTATTCAACAAAAAAGGATTCTACTTCCACAAAAGATTCCAAATATAGCGTTGAAGCGACCATCGACATCAATGTCACACTCGGAAAGGATGACATGCCAACCGGCATCTCCAAAATTTTGGAGATTCTGAACGAATCGACAGAATTGATAAATCCTAACGGTGAGTTGTCCGTTTCCAGCGCTTCCGCAGCGCTTTCCGAGAATAATGTGGCGTCTCTCACCGCCCAATACAAAGACGAGAACGGAAACCTAACGGCAAGCGCAATCACTTGCGCTCCCCATGGAGACAACAAGTCAAAAGTGGAAAGCGTCAACTGCGGAGACTACGTTCAATTCATCTTCTCCAAGGAAGGCATTTACGAAATTTGCGCAGGAAGCCAAAAAAGAGTTGTGGAAATACTTCCCAAAGCTTGAAATGGCGGAAACAAGTTCTTCTCTCTTAGAACGATTTAATTCCGTCCAAGAGATTCATCACACTATGTTATGAAGGAGAAATCCTTCATAACATAGTTAAAAAAAACAAAAACAAAAAAAACACTAAAAGATGTCAGAAAATAACAATACGAATACCGACACCAATCCCAGCTCATTAGTGGATATTCTTACGGAAGCAGTCAATTCCGCCATTGATGCGGATCAAAATGCGATAGACACCTATTACACGAAACTAGCCGATTACACGCTAAACGAAAACGGTCTCGAAACATTAGACTGCAAAGTAAAAAGCGAAGACGGGAAAGACGTAATCGTGAGCATTCCCAGACTAGTGCTCATGCCGCTGCCTCTCCTCCACATTCAAGAAGCCACATTCGACGTAGAGGGAGAATGGGAAGTCGAAGAGAGCTCTAAAATGTCCACAGAGGTCCAACAAAAGGAAGAGGAAACTCGGGTCGCAAGAGCTTTAGGGAATGGATTAAGAGCCGGTCTTGCGAACGCAATAAAAGCGAACCAAATAAGGGCAGTTAAAACTCCAAGAATCAGATTATTACGTCCAGTTCAAAGCAAGAGCGAAACGGAAACGAACTCATCCGATTCGGGGAGCAGTAGTTCGGAATCCAAACAATCAATAAAAATGTCCATCAACGTCAAGATGGGACAAGCCGAAATGCCAGCCGGATTAGTCAACCTCATCCAAGCGGTCAGCAACACCATACAAGTGAAACCCCGCCTAGAAACCGAGGATTACAATCGAAAGGGAGAAACGACCGAGCAAGAAGAAAACTAATCAAAACAAATATAGTTTAAACGATAAAAACAGAGAAACATGCAATTTTCAGGAAATAAAATCCCAGGAATGAATTGTCCTCAATGCGGGAACTTCATACCAACCACCATATCAGAGTTATTAAGCGCCAGCGGACTAAAATGTCCTCATTGCAACCTTATGTTGACCATCAACAGACAAGAGTCAAAAAGAGCGATGGAAATCCTACAAAAAGTAGACAACGCTGAAAAGAACTTACAAAAAGCCAGCTCATTTAACAGGTAAGAAACATGAATGACGAAAACGTAATAATAGCGAACAGTGCGCTCGAATCCGTAAGTTTCGACAACTTAATAGGAGCACCGCTTGGAGCCTGCATCTCCGCCCAACAACAAGCGGCGCAAACCACCATGGATTTTATCAAAATGATGGGATTCGAAGAGAGCGACTCAGAGAAAGAGGATTCGTTCGGGAAAGCCAGAATGATCTGCTTCGAGTACAATACGCCACAAGGAAAGACCGCAATCAAAGTGCCACTTCTTTCCATCATTCCAGTGCCATATCTTCAAATCGACAACGTCGACATCGAGTTCACGGCAGACGTGACCGCCACTTCAGAGGATACCTTCTCCGCCAAAATCGCCTCCACCAGTCGAAACAGCGAGACGAACAACAAGGCGAACATGAACTACCAAAGTCTGGTCGGCATCAAGATCCACGCATCCAACGGCAATATGCCAGCAGGCTTAGCGAAGATTCTACAACTATTCGGAAACGAAGGAATTTCGGAGGAGATTGTCGGTGACGCCTCGACAGTTCAAGTCCAAGAAGAAGAGTTGGAAAAGCTCAAACAAGAGAGACAAAAATTGGAGGAAGAGGTCGAGAAACTTAAAAACAACACAAAGAAATACATGCTTGTGCTGCAAGAGAAACCGACCAATAACCAAAAGCTCAGAATCACCTCTATCGTAAAGAAGTTCGTTAAGGAAGCGAAGGAAGAAGATATCATTCCAGAGCTCCACAACGGAGGAGTCGTGGCATCCAACGTCTCACTCGAGATCGCCGAATTGATAAACGACGAGGTGGAAAAATCAAATGTGGATATCCAAATAATCGAGATGTAAGAGGGAGAAGGAATGGGCGAACAGCAGAATATGTTAACATCAAGGAAAGAGCGAGAGTCTGAGAAGCCGAATTTAGCACCCATTCCGTTAGGGAAAATGGTAAAGGCTCCGATCGCATCCTGCGTCAAAGCGCAATTCGGCATTTCGGAGGATGCGCTCGAAGCGTTCAAAAAGCAGGCGTTTCACAAAGATGGAGATCTTTATGTCGCCAATACGATATCTTTTTATTACACACAAGACAATCTGCTAAAAAAGATATCAGTTCCTGTCTTACTATTCATTCCCGACCCCTTCCTAGCAATTGATTCCGTGAAACTTTCCATGGTAGCGGAGCTATCCTCTTACAATTCCAACAACAAAATAGAAGGCTACATCACTAACAGGAGCAAAAGAAGGGAGTTGTCCGCCGGAGGATGTTCAGTGAACATAAATGTCAAATTAGGAGCTTGCGGACTCACAAACGGGCTCACGAAACTACTTCAATTTTACGGGAACGACGGCATTCGATTCGAGACAAGGGAACAAGAAAAGAGCGAGAACCCGATTAGCGACGAGAGCAGCGAGACAAACAACGCCCATGACAATCCGTCCGAAAACAGCAAAGACGAGACTCGTTCATCCGCCATCTCTTCCGATGGAGGGTTCTTCACACCATCTTCTTCACAACAATCGTCAGGAAGTTCCTCAACATCGTTCCTTTCGGGAATAGTCTATTCCATCAACCAAAGGCAAAGATCTTCCTATAACGGGACCATTCTCAGAAGAGGGTCATCTATGGGAAGCGCACCAAGTAGCGGATTTTCCGTGTCACGCATCATAGAATCCATCGAGAGAAAGGAAGCAAAGATGGTCGAAGAAGGGAATGATGGAAAGGAACGGCAAACTCGACCAACTACAAGTCATTCCGGAATCTCTTCGTCAAAACAAACAGGAACGCATACATTCCTAAAAGGAATCATACAATCCATCAACAAAGGAGATATCGCAGAGGAAGGAGAAGGGAACACCATCAGTGAGCCAGTTCCATCACGAGTCATCAAAAAGCGGTCGGAAAACCTAAACGCTCAAAAGGGGAAGAGCGCCCCAAGCGCCAAAGGGAATACAAAGAAAACAAAAAAATAAAGATGGACGGAACGATAGCCCTACACGTGAATTGGACACTTCCCCAAAGAACTAAGACGGAGAGCGACGACATTGAAATCGCAGATTTCGAACTTCTATGCACGACACTCTCCGCACTACTATGGAGAAAACACAACGGCAAAGTCAAACTCTATACAGACAGAGCCGGATTCAAGTATTACCAAAACGCAGGGATGTTAGATCTATGGAACGGAGGAATCGACATAGAAACCTTAGAAAGCATTCCACCATCAATTAATCCCACCATCTATTGGGCGGCGGCCAAAATTTTCGCCATACAAAACGAAAAAGGTCCGGTTGTCATGATGGACACGGATATGCTCGTATGGAAGAACTTACCTGAAATAAAGGATCATCCGTTAGCGGCATTCCACACAGAACCGATAAACGGCTGCTACATCCCTTATGAAAAATTACTCAAAAGGAAAGATTACGAATTAGACCCAGAATGGGCGTGGGAGGAGCTGCCCGTCAACACGGCGCTCTGCTATATCGGAGACGAAAAATTCAAGAAATACTATACATCTTCAGCCATAGACTTCATGACGGATAACGACGCCACCCCACCGGAGCTCATCTCACAAATGGTTTTCGCAGAACAAAGGATATTCTCTATGTGCGCAAAAAAAATGGGCATTCCCATACACACATTTCTACCTAAACTTTACGACGGAAACAACACTGATTTCACCCACATCTGGGGGGCAAAAGACGTGGCGAAGAAAGATCCCAACTTTCGGGAAGAATTATGTGAGGCTCTTACAAGAGCCATTCTGAGAGAATCCGGCAATTCAAGAGAAAGATGATTTTCGAGACGATGCCACCATCAATTTGAGAAGAGTTCAGCCACCTTCCCGGCATAGGTTTTAGACACCGGAATGATCTCGCAAGAGTCTCCCGAATCGAGTTCCAACTCCAATCCCTCCGTCGACTTACGAAGCACACGCACTTTTCGGAAATTGACCACATAGAAACGGTGGCAACGAAGGATATTGACACTGGAGAAAGCCTCCTCGATGTTTTTCAAAGAATTTCGAAGCATATACTTCACTTTCTCACCACGATTGTTTAAATAGACAATATAGACATAATTATCGGCAGATTGAGCATACAAAAAATCGTCTATCTTAATCGAAATCCTAAAAACCCCCTTTTCATCGCAAAAATTCAAGTTTTCCTTACCCTTCTCAACAAATTTTTCTTGCTGGGAATATTGGGAAAGCATCCTTTTTTTCTCTTGCAATGCGAAATAGAGCCAACAAATCGTGTAAGGCAACGCCAAAATGGAGATAGAAGAGACAAAAGTGCGGACCAATATGGTCATAAACGGTCGACCCGTCGAATTCACAAGCCATCCGAAAACGGACAATCCTAAAGTGATGAAAAGTATCTCAAGAACAATCCACCAGCAGAATTGGGTAAATGAGAATAGTAACTTTTTATTGAGTTTATAAAAGACGACCCTACTGCCCACCATAATGACGTAACCAATCAGCAGCAACGAAAAGACATAATAGTTAGATTGGTTCTCTTCCTCAAAACCACGAAGGAAAACATTCGGTCTATACAGGAAAGAAAACAAACAAGCTAATAAGAAAACCAACGTGAGGAAACTAACGATATCCCTCTTTTCCGTCATAAATATGGGTATGTGCCTATCCATCACAAATATTTTACTATGCAAAATTAGGCAAAATATCGGCACGCCCCAATTTTTTAGGAAAGCAAGTATGGGAATCTTACACAAATATGAGTAATTTCGCCCCAAATTAGAGAATTTTGTCCCTTGATGAGGTTGCTATAAACCTTTCATTTTTTCGATGGAATTGGCTTTTTTACCTTTGCGACGTCAATCCAAGACAAACAAATCCGTTTCGATGGATGACGAGCAAACACGCGGGGCTCAAATCCGCCTTATGTAACTAAAAAATGAAGATTTTAGGAACAGGAAGCGCAATTCCGAACAAGGAAGTGACAAATGAAATGCTTACGAAATTCTTGGACACAAGCGACGAGTGGATATCCACCCGCACAGGAATCAGAAGCAGAAGGGTGCTCTCTTCAGGAGAATGCATCACCGATTTAGCCATTCAAGCGGCACGCGAAGCGTTGGAAAACGCCCGTATGGACGTCTCCGAATTGGACTATATCATTTGCCACAACGTGATGAACGACCAAAAAACCCCCGCTTTGGCTTGCGTCATCCAAGGTGCCATCCAAGCGCAATGTCCGTGCGTGGACATGAACGGCGCCTGCACAGGCTACATTTTCGCATTAGACTTCGCCAATAGTCTAATGAAATCAGGGCGGGCGAACAAAATTCTGATCGTTTGCGCAGAGGAAATGAGCAAACTGACTGATTGGGAAAGGAGAGAGAGCTGCGTACTCTTCGGAGACGGAGCGGGTGCTACCATCGTGTCGAGCGACGGATACGACTGCAAAATCAGTCTGACCACCCACTACAGCGATGCGCTCTTCTGCAAGTCGGAGAAAAGCGACACCCCCTTCAAAAAAGAGGAAGAGGCGTATGCGAGACTGACGATGAAAGGACGAGACGTATTCAAATTAGCGGTTCAAAACTCCGCCAATGACATACTTTCCGTATTAGGGGAGGCAGGAATAACAGCAGACGAGGTAGACTATTTCCTACTGCACCAAGCCAATCTTCGGATTCTGGATTCGATACGGAACCAGATGAATCAGCCTGAAGAAAAATTCCCCCACAACATCGAACGAAGAGGGAACACCTCGTCAGCGAGCATACCTCTCCTTTTGGACGAAATGAACAAAAAAGAGAAACTAAAGCGAGGGGATACTTTGGTATTCAGCGCTTTCGGAGCGGGCTTTTCCTCTGGTGCCTGTCTGCTGAAATGGTAAATTAACAACGACAAAAACAAAAGAGATAGATATATGATTTCAAGTAAGATTTGTGATTTAATCGGTATCAAATACCCGATTTTTCAAGGTGGCATGGCATGGATTTCAGATGCCAAATTAGCAAGCGCAGTATCTGAGGCAGGCGGATTAGGCATCATATCCGCCATGAACGCCAATGCAGAATACGTCAGGGAAGAAATCCGCGCCTGCAAGAAACTGACAAACAAGCCATTCGGTGTAAACATCATGCTTCAAAGTCCGTTTGCAGACGAGGTGGCGAAAGTGGTTGTCGAAGAGGGAGTCGCAGTGGTCACCACCGGTGCGGGAAGTCCGTCAAAATACATGAAAGAGTGGTTGGACGCAGGCATCAAAGTAGTGCCGGTCGTAGCATCCGCCGCATTCGCCGTACTTATGGAGAGGGTAGGTGCCAGTGCGGTTGTGGCAGAAGGTTGTGAATCAGGCGGTCACATCGGTGAGTTGAACACGATGGCTTTGGTGCCGCAAGTATGTGACGCCGTAAAAATTCCAGTCCTCGCGGCGGTCGGTATCGGAGACGGAAGAGGATTGGCAGCCGCACTTATGCTGGGCGCAGAAGGCGTGCAATGCGGAACATGTTTCTTGGTAGCTGACGAATGCAAGGTTTGCCAAACCTACAAGGAGAAAATCATATCCGCAAGCGATACGGGAACCATCGTCACCGGGAAACGATTCGGGCATCCCGTACGTTCCCTCAAAACACCTTTCTCGAAGAAATTCGCCGACATGGAAAAAGACGTGAATATTCCTGACGAGGAAATACTCGAATTCGGGGCCGGCTCACTAAAGAAAGCAGTGGTAGACGGAGACTTGAAAGGAGGATCCTTCATGGCGGGACAAATAGCGGGGCTAGTCAAAGAGCAACGTCCAGCCCAAGCGATTGTGGAATCAATGGTGAACGAAGCAGAAGCACTACTTTCAAAAGCCTCAAACAGAACGAAATAACACAATGAGAAGAGTAGTCATCACAGGAATGGGAGTCATATCCCCAATAGGGAGTGACCTGACCACCTTTTGGAACAACCTGAAGGGGGGAATCTGCGGCATCGATTTCATCCAAAGTTTCGACACCACCGACATGGAAGTGAAAATAGCAGGGGAAGTGAAAGGAT
>CALCUH010000035.1 GCA_937907165.1 uncultured Bacteroidales bacterium
TAAGGATAAATCGAATATTGGTTTCATTGTTTTAATGAGTTGGCTAATTCGTTAGGGGTGATGGTGAAGAGCTCGTCCACAAAGTTCGTCTGTAATGAGCCCGGTGACGGACATTTTTCTGCGGCTATTTCCCCGCAGATGGAGATGAGCGCCATCGCATGAGCGGCAGCTTCGAACGGATCATTATTAATGGCGGCGAATACGCCTACCATTGAGGATGCCGTGCAGCCCATGGCGGTCACTTTCGTCATGAGTCCCGAACCGTTTTTGACGCACTCTATGCGGGAGCCGTCTGTGATGAAATCCGTAGCGCCGCTGATGACGACCACGGACCCCGTCTCTTTCGCTAATTGTTGGGCGGATTGGAGCGCCGACTCCGAGGAGGCGCTGCTGTCCACACCTTTGCTTTTAATGGAGTAGTTCGTTAATGCCATGATTTCGGAACCGTTCCCTCTGATGATGCTTGGGTGAAATTTTTCGATAAGTTCCAAGGCGGTGCGGGTGCGATAGCTGGTGGCGCCAGCTCCTACAGGATCCAACACCCAAGGTTTGCCTAGCTCGTAGGCTTTGGCAGCTGCCCTTTTCATCCCTTCCACCCAATAGGCGTCGAGCGTTCCGATGTTGATTACGAGCGAGTTAGCGATGGAGATCATCTCCTCTGTTTCCTCCACCGCGTGCGACATGACCGGTGAGGCGCCGACGGCGAGAAGAGCGTTAGCGGTGAAATTCATCGCCACGTAGTTCGTGATGTTGTGCACGAGGGGCGAGATCTCACGGATCCTTGCCAGATCGTTTCCTAATTTATTTTTATCTATCATCTCTATAATAAAATAAGGAATCCGTTTGTTATTGTTTGGTGGCGCAAATGGCCACGTATGAGCCACGGTCGCAACCGTCAGTCGGCTCCTCAACCAACGTGTGGGAATAAAGCGGGTTGGCGAAGAGCGTTTGCTTATAGGTCAGGTTAGAGAAACCCGCTTGGCGTATCGCTTCCGATTTGTCAGCCACCGTTCTCCATTTCGCCTCCTTCACCAATTCGATAGGGTAAGGCATGAATGGTTTCACGCCTTCCAAAAGAGGATGGTCCCATGTCCCTACGGCGAGGGCAAGATTGTACATGATGCCATAGACGCTCTCTTTCGGCACGTCGATGACGACCACTTTCCCACCTTTACGCAGTGCGTTGTGCGATTTGCGCAAAGCGAGATTCAAGTCGTTCATATAGCAAGGAGAACCGTTGAAAAGAATTGTGTCGTAGAGTTCTGTTCCGTAATCCGCCTCTTCTCCCGTGTTTATTTCGACTTCGATTCCTCTTTTCTTGGCGATGTCCGCCATTGCTTTGGATGGTTCAATTCCTTTCGCCACGTTGATGTGGTAGTTGTCGGCGAGTATCTTTTCGAACAAGCCGCTGCCGCAACCGATGGAAAGAATTTTGCCAGCATCTTTCAGACAAGCCGCCACCAGTTTCACTTCCGTCTCGAGAACGTTCTTGTTCTTAACGAACCAATCATCGTACGCAGTTGCGTATTCATCGAATGTTATATAGCTCATAATCAATTTGTAAAAAAAGAAAAGACCGTTTCCCGAAAATTGGAAAACGGTCTTTATAGGTTATATATAAAGAAAATAATAAAATCCGTTTCCCTGTCTGCAATTACGCAATAGGTTCAAAGGGTTTAATCTCAGCCCGCTGGAGCGTGGCACCCCTAACATCTTTTCTTTCAAAAATTTTTATGACGCGAATTTATATTATTTTCAAAAAAAAACGAATAAGAAACCATGTTGAATTTATGAATGTATGCTTTTATGTTAATTTGAAATGTCACTAAAACGAATGAAAGTGATTAACGGTTAATATATGAATATTAAATTATGTTACGTAACATATTTGGCGAAATCGTTGGAAAATTGAGTAAAAAAAAGGGCTTTTAATAACAATCCGGAGAAAAAAACTTTATATTTGCATACGACTTGCGGGGATTTGGTTCTGTGAGGGTTTGAAATATTGAACAAAAATTATAATAATACCATAAAACAAAAAAGCTAAAACATGGCAAAAGTAATTGGTGAAATTGTACAGGTCATCGGACCTGTCGTGGACGTAAGTTTCCCGGATTCTTCTGAGGCGTCCTTACCTCAGATTCACGATGCGTTGGAAGTGGAACGTCCGGGTCAGAGTAATCTGATTATAGAGTGCCAGCAGCACATCGGAGAAAATTCAATCAGAACCATCGCAATGGACTCAACTGATGGGTTGCGTAGAGGTATGAAAGTGGTTTCATTGGGACAAGCGATCGCTGTTCCGAAGGGAGAACAAATCAAGGGACGTATGTTGAACGTCGTCGGACAACCTATCGACGGTATGCAAAGTTTCGACACGTCGGATGTTTCTCCTATTCACAGACAAGCTCCTAAGTTCGAAGAGTTGGCGACATCCAAGGAGATCCTCTTCACGGGTATTAAGGTCATCGACTTGTTGGTTCCTTATTTGAAGGGAGGTAAAATCGGATTGTTCGGTGGTGCCGGTGTAGGTAAAACCGTGCTTATCATGGAGTTGATCAACAATATCGCGAAAGGTTACAATGGTTATTCAGTGTTCGCCGGAGTAGGAGAGCGTACTCGTGAGGGTAACGACTTGCTTCGTGAGATGATCGAATCCAACATTGTCCGTTATGGTGACGCCTTCAAGGAATCTATGGAGAAGGGTGATTGGGATTTGAGTAAAATTGATTACAACAGATGAATGAGCCACCGGGAGCACGTTCTTCCGTAGCGTTGTCTGGTTTGACCGTAGCGGAGTCCTTCCGTGATTCCGGACAAGGTGGTAAGGATATTCTTTTCTTCGTGGATAATATCTTCCGTTTCACGCAGGCTGGTTCCGAGGTGTCCGCATTGTTGGGACGTATGCCTTCCGCCGTAGGTTACCAACCGACGCTTGCTACTGAAATGGGTCAGATGCAGGAACGTATCACATCAACCAAGCACGGATCCATCACAGCCGTTGAGGCAGTCTATGTGCCGGCCGATGACTTGACCGACCCTGCTCCAGCCACGACATTCTCCCACTTGGACGCAACGACGGTGTTGAGCCGTAAAATCGCTGAGTTGGGTATTTATCCGGCTGTGGATCCGTTGGATTCCACTTCACGTATCTTGGATCCTAACGTGATCGGTAAGGCTCACTACGAGTGTGCTCAGAATGTGAAGCAAATCCTCCAAAAATATAAGGAATTGCAGGATATCATCGCAATCTTGGGTATGGAGGAGTTGTCAGAGGCTGATAAGTTGGTGGTGGCGAGAGCTCGTCGTATCCAACGTTTCTTGTCTCAACCTTTCCATGTCGCATCACAGTTTACAGGTCTTCCTGGTGTGATGGTTCCGATCGAGGAGACAATCAGAGGCTTTAACATGATTATCAATGGAGAAGTGGATGACCTTCCAGAACAGGCGTTCTTGAATGTCGGAAACATCGACGACGCAATCGCGAAGGGTAAGAAACTCATGTCGCAAGCGGCTAATTAATCTGTATCATGAAATTAGAAATCATATCACCGGACAAACTGGTCTTTTCAGGAGAAGTGGAATCCGTGAGCCTTCCTGGCGCTGCCGGAAGATTCACCGTTCTGCCTCATCATGCGGCGCTGATTTCGTCTTTGAAGGGTGGTGACATCAGATATATGTCTGAAGGAAACGAAACCACTTTGAAGGTCGACGGAGGTTTCGCTGAAGTGAAGAATGATGAGATATCCGTATGTATTGAGAACGTAATCGGGTAGAGGTGTGATGAGAAAGTCTGTTATTAAGGCGGAAATAGGATTGATAGTGGTTTTAG
The DNA here is from genome assembly GCA_937907165.1 of uncultured Bacteroidales bacterium. GTDB lineage: Bacteria > Bacteroidota > Bacteroidia > Bacteroidales > Paludibacteraceae > UBA1181. The sequence continues at coordinate 3,833 of CALCUH010000035.1, forward strand.
CGCTTTTATCCTTTGTCTGTAATTTAGTGATAGACACTCGTTTCCCTGAATACATGGGTGTGAAACCGGCAATCGCGTTGTCCTCCGCTTTCTTTTGCCTTATAGGTGTCGTGACATTCTTGTCGCTAGAGAGTTTGAGGTCGGAAGCTGTGAAATATACTCGGGCATATCTTGTTCTGCAAGGCTTGAAGTTTATTTTATCCATCTTGGTGGTTGTGGTCTACGCCTTCGTCAATCGGGAGTTTTTACTTCCGTTCCTGGTTATCTTCGGTCTCTATTTTGTGATATATCTAGTATTTGAGGCAATTGCCCTCACGAAACTTAAATAAAGAATTTTCAAAATGAGTCAGTCCATAAATAAAACGATAGGTCAAACTGGAAAGGTGCTCTTCATCGTGTTGCTATGCGTGTTGGGCGTCTTGGGAATCGCAGGTTTTGCGACCCATGATTCTGATGCGAAGAAAGAATTGGATTTGAAGGAGATGGTCTTCGGTCATATTGGTGACGCCTATAATTGGCACATCACCACAATCGGTGAGACCCATGTCTCCATTCCTCTTCCTTGCATCGTCTACGGATCAAACGGTTTGAATGTCTTTTGTGCTTCTAAACTCGGGCACGAAGGTCACTATACCGAATACAATGGATATGCAATCGCTCAGGAAGGTGACAATGCGGGAAGAATCATTGAAGTGGCTACGGGACAACGTCCTATCGACTTGTCCATCACGAAGAACGTCGTTTCTTTGTTGATCAGTTGCGCTCTTCTTCTTATTCTTTTCCTTTCCATCGCGAAGAAGTACAATAAATGCAAGGTCGATGGATACTGCAAGCCTACGGGACTGCAGGCTGTCTTGGAACCGCTTATCGTTTCTTTGCATGATGATATCATCAAACCGAGTGTCGGTAAGAATTACAAGAAGTTCTCCGCTTATTTGCTGACGGTCTTCTTTTTCATCTTCATCAACAACGTTTTGGGTATCATTCCTATCTTCCCTGGTGGTGCGAATCTGACGGGTAATATCGCTGTTACGTTAGTGCTCGCCGTCCTCACGTTCTTATTGACTAACCTCTGCGGAACAAAAGGATATTGGAAGGATATTTTCTGGCCGAACGTGCCTATAGGATTGAAGCTTCCTGTTCCGATCATGCAATTCATCGAGATCTTGGGTATCTTCACAAAGCCTATCGCACTCTGTATACGTCTCTTTGCGAATATGTTCGCGGGTCACGTCATGGTGCTGGTTTTGATCGGCTTGATTTTCGTGTTCTCTCAGATGAGCATCGCGGCTGGTTTGGGTGTCTCCGTGATATCCGTTCTTTTGGTGGTGTTCATGTCTCTCTTGGAGTGTTTGGTTTGTTTCATCCAAGCATATGTGTTCATGACTCTTTCAGCCTTGTTCATCGGAATGGCTCAAGTCGAAGAGGAGGAGTAAAATTTGTGACTATTTTTTAGAATAAATAATAATTATTAAATAACAATTAAAATTTTTAAGACTATGTTGAGTATTTTATTACAAGCAGCAGCAGAGGCAGCAGCAGGTGCAGCAACTGCAAAATTAGGAGCAGCAATCGGAGCAGGTATCGCAGCAATCGGTGCAGGTATCGGTATTGGTAAAATTGGTGGATCTGCAATGGAGGCTATCGGTCGTCAACCAGAGGCTTCCGGTGATATCCGAAGCAACATGATTGTGGCAGCCGCTTTGGTCGAGGGTGTTGCATTCTTGGCTATCATCGTTGCAATCTTGGCTTTGCTCATGTAATTAACCATAAAATTTCTAAGCTATGTCATTACTGACACCAGATCCAGGTCTGTTATTTTGGATGCTTCTATGCTTTCTCGTAGTCGCTTTCATCCTCGGTAAGTGGGGTTGGCCCGCTATCGTCGGAATGATTGAGGAGAGAGGAAACTACATCGAAGAATCGCTCAAAAAGGCTGACGAGGCAAACGCTGCTTTGGCTAATCTCAAGGAAGAGAACGCCAAGCTTCTCGCTGAGGCAAAGAATGAGCGTCTCGAGATGTTGAAGGAGGCTTCCAGATTGAAAGACCAGATGATTTCGGACGCTAAGACGCAAGCTATCGTCGAAGCGAACAAAATCATGGAAAGCGCTAAGGAGAGCATCCAATTGGAAAAGGATAATGCCATTAAAGATATACGCTCGCAAGTTGCCGAACTCTCTGTGAATATTGCTGAAAAGATCATTCGCGGTGAGTTGAAGGATGCGAAAGCGCAGACTGACATGATCAACAAATATTTGGATGAGGTAAATATTGCTAAATCGTAAGTTCGATGAATACAGGTAAAATTTCAGCAAGATACGCAAAGGCTCTTTACAAATTTGCGGAAGAGAGTAAACATGAATCTGATGTTTACGAGGCGATGAAGCTTGTCTCTGCGAGTTTTTCATCAGTCCCACAACTTCGTGAGGCTATGATCAACCCGACCATTTCCAAGCAAAAGAAGGTGAACTTACTTATCACCGCTGCAGGAACCCAAGTCTGTGAGGAATATAAACGTTTCGTGGATTTGGTCATCGAACATAAACGAGAAGACTATTTTCAAAGCATCAGTTTGGTTTATCAGGATCTTTACCGCAAGGAGAAGAATATCGTGATCAGCCAATTGGTGACGGCGAGTCCTGTAAGTGACGCTGAAATTGAACGTATGCGTAAAGCTGTCCAAAGTGTTTCTTCGGGCTCTGTCGAATTTGAAACTTCTGTAGATCCGGATTTGATTGGTGGTTTCGTCCTCAATGTCGAGACTTACCAGTTGGATGCCAGCATCAAAGGTCAGTTGAGGTCCGTTCGTGACTCATTGCTCAACAATAACTCCAAAGATGCCTGAGGTTATTACAGTGTTATAATTTATTAAAGAAAATTTTTTATGGCTATAAAAGCAAGTGAAGTATCAGACGTGCTGAAAATGCAACTTCAGGAAGTTGACACGAAGGTCAAATTCGAGGAAGTTGGTACCGTCCTTCAGGTGAGCGATGGAGTGGTTCGTATCTACGGACTACAAAACGCTGAGGCTGGTGAGCTCTTGGAGTTCGAGAACGGTATGAATGCGGTGGTCATGAACTTGGAGGAAGACAATGTGGGAGCCGTATTGTTGGGTCCTACAGATCAAGTCAGCGAAGGCGACACGGTGAAGAGAACCCGTCGTATCGCATCCATCATGACTGGTGAAGGCATGGTCGGTAGAGTTGTGAACTCTATTGGTAATCCTATAGATGGTCTCGGTCCGATTAAGGGCGAATTGTTGGAGATGCCTTTGGAACGTAAGGCTCCGGGCGTTATTTATCGTGAGCCTGTGAAGCAGCCTTTGCAGACTGGTTTGAAGGCAATCGACGCCATGATTCCTATTGGTCGTGGACAACGTGAGTTGATTATCGGTGACCGTCAGACTGGTAAGACTGCGATCGCTATCGATACCATCATCAACCAAAAAGAGGCTTACCTTTCAGGTAACCCAGTTTATTGTATTTATGTCGCAGTAGGTCAAAAGGGTTCTACGGTCGCTAATATCGTGAACACTTTGAAGGAGTATGGCGCTATGGACTACACGATCATCGTGTCGGCTACCGCATCCGACCCTGCCGCTATGCAATACTACGCACCATTCGCGGGTGCTGCGATCGGAGAGTATTTCCGTGACCAAGGTAAACATGCGTTGGTGGTTTACGATGACTTGTCTAAACAGGCGGTCGCTTATCGTGAGGTCTCTTTGATTTTGAAACGTCCTTCTGGTCGTGAGGCATATCCGGGTGATGTGTTCTATTTGCACTCCCGTCTTTTGGAGCGTGCCGCTAAGATTATCAGCAATGATAGCGTGGCTGCCCAGATGAATGACCTCCCTGCTTCTTTGAAGGGTAAGGTTAAGGGTGGAGGTTCTTTGACTGCCCTTCCTATCATCGAGACGCAAGCGGGTGACGTATCCGCATACATTCCTACGAATGTGATTTCCATTACCGATGGTCAGATTTTCTTGGAGACCAATATGTTCAACGCAGGTATCCGTCCTGCAATCAACGTAGGTATCTCCGTGTCTCGTGTGGGTGGTAGCGCTCAGGTGAAAGCCATGAAGTCTATCGCAGGTACATTGAAGACGGATCAGGCTCAATATCGTGAGTTGGAGTCCTTCACCAAGTTCGGTGGTGATATGGATGCCGTTACTAAGATGACAATCGACAAGGGTGTGCGTAACACCGAATTGTTGAAACAACCTCAATATACTCCGTTCCCTGTTGAACATCAGATCGCTGTTATCTACTGCGGAACACAGGGTATCTTGAATGTATTGCCGGTTGAAAACGTTCATGAGTTCGAGAAACTCTTCATCGAGCGTTTGGAACACCTCCACAAAGAGGATGTTTTGAACAGCTTGAAACAAGGTAAGATTGATGACAACATCAAAGCTATCTTGAAGGAGGAGTCTCAAGTTGTTATTAAACAAATTTTAGGTACAGTACCAGATGGCGTCGTTAAAAGAGGTTAAAGCACGTATCGGTTCGGTAAATTCCACGAAGAAGATTACCGGAGCGATGAAGATGGTCTCTTCAGCGAAGTTGAAGAAGGCTCAGATGTCTATTGAAAACATCTTGCCTTATCAAAATCGTCTGAATGGCATCTTGAATAATTTCTTGGCTACGGAGAGTGACTTTCAGTCCGATTTTTCCGCTGTCAGAGATGTCAAGAGTGTGGCTATTGTCGTCTTTTCTTCTAATTCGAGCCTTTGCGGCGCATATAATTCAAATGTCATCAAGGAACTGAACAATGTCATCAAGTCTGAAAAGGCTAATGCTGTCGATCAAATCACTATCTATCCTGTCGGAAAAAAGGTGAAGGACGCAGTGAACAAGATGACTGATGTGAATGTCGTTCCTGTGAATGTGGATTTGGCTGATCACCCATCTTTCGAGGGCATCAGCGCTGTCACAAACGAGTTGATGACTAAGTTCTTGGATAAGTCATTCGATAAAGTCGTTTTGATTTATCATCATTTGAAGAATACTGCGGTCCAAAAATTAACGACTGAAACGTTCTTGCCTATTAATTTGAAGGCTGATGAGAGTAATGTGTCTGGGTTGGGTGGCGATTTCATCGTTGAACCTAACAAGGCTGAAATTCTCGAGTCATTGCTTCCTAAGGCGCTCAGAACGAAGATGTATGCTTGCTTGCTGGATTCCAACGCTTCCGAACATGGTGCGCGTGTTGTGGCTATGCAAGTTGCTACGGATAACGCTAACGAGTTGATCAACGAGTTGACCGTCTTGTATAATAAGACCCGTCAACAAGCGATCACAAGCGAGTTGCTTGATATCGTCGGTGGTGCCGCGGCATTACAGAATTAGAGGATTTGTATGCTCTAAAAATAATAAATGGATGTCCCATGTCGGACATCCATTTGTTGTTTAATATTATTGGGTAAAATAATTTCAATTTATTTTTTTTTATGTTCGTTTCAGATATAATGATTGGTTCTTTTCCCTTGTCTGATTTAATATTGATTGGCATCTTTCTCATTGCTATTTTCTGTTTGATAAAGATGTTAGGAGGAAATAAAGGAAAATCATGTGATTTTAAGTGTGACAACGTTGATTATTTCGATCAAGATGTTTGTTCCATTCTCGATTTCCTAAAAAATCCTTCCGAGCAATTGATGGTTGGAGTTAAAAGTATAAGGTGCTGGAACGAACCGAGTGGTTATTTATATATCGACGATTATAATGAATTTGGTTTTCAAACTTCCTCGATATCTTCAGATTCTAAGAAAGAGACTTTATATGTCTATCAATATGACAATCAAAATCAAATAGTTAGTGAGACGAAAACTGTCACGGATAAGTCCAATGGTAAGGTTGAAGAATACTTACGTATTTGTTATGAATATGATATCAAAGGTAATCTTTTATCTTCCAAAATGTATGACCAAAAGGATGTTCTGTTTTTTTCTTGTTCTTTTGTTTGGAACAATAAGGATATCGAAGAATACAAAATAATTAATTCCAAAGGTGCGGTTGTGAAACAAGCCACATACCAATATGAAGATGGAGGAAGGTTTGTGACAAAAAGCATTGCGGATTTTGATAAGGAAGAATCGAGAGAAACTTTCGTTTATGACGATTCTAATCATCTTGTTGACCATTCTATTTATGAACAAGGAATCCTCAAATTTGAATTTTCGTATAAATATGATGAGAATGGTAAGATGACGGAGTCGAAATCTATATGGTATAACCTAAAAGATATGAATAGTAAGGAGGTGATTCCATTTATCTCCGAGGTGACACTATACAATGAGAAACAAGAGGAAGTGACGATTTTTGAATATGGTGAGAATGGTGAACTACATGGTAGAGATGAGGTGCGTCGCCAATATAATGAACACGGAGATTGGACGAAAGAGGAAACTTTATCCTATTCTTACAATCAAGGATCGAAAGAGTTTGAATTGCAAGATGAAAAGGATGTGTCTTCACGGGAAATAGTGTATTATTAAAAGACTTGACAAATCTATAGTTCTAGACTTTTCAAGTTATTCATTACCATTTCTTTAGATGAGTTAGCGTAGCAATATGCGCATAGGTGGCGGCAGGTGTTGTACATGCCGATGTCCTTACTCTTCATACAACCGCAGTGTTCCCTTTGTCCTTTGTCTTTCATTTTTTCAGGAGCAAGAGGGGTGCGGTTGAAATCTAAACCGAAAAGCGTTCCTTTTTCCGGAATTTCGCCATAATTGAGGTAGTAGAGTAGTTCCTTGTCGTCGTACCATAGACGTTTCATCAGTTCACTGTCGATGCAGCGGTTATGTTCTATACCGAATTGTGTAAGGTCTATCTGTTCGCCGCAAGTGGCGAAAGTGATATTCCAACCTTCCTGTTTCCAGCGATCGCCGCATTTAGCCAAGCCGTCGGCTATCTCTAACATTTGGTTGTGTGTGAATTCTGATTGTCCGATGTTCCCTTTCGTGAAAAGGTTGGTCTCTTTCAGTAGTTTATTCCGTACTTTCGCATAGCCATTGATGTCTATGAAACTGAATACGAGTTTCTCTGTCAGTCCTTTCAGTTTGTTCCCAAGATTCCAAATCTTTACGAGTAGTTCATGAGGCGTGAGTTCGGGTGTGGTCATCAGTGGGTCGAAACGCCAAATGACACGCTCTTTTCCTATCATGCCACTCAGTTTCCTAAAGGTATCAACCCGTTCCGCAACGCTCGGCACATTCGGTTCGAACCCTTCTTGGTCGTAATCGTTCAGTGTGAATTGAAAATAGTAATGGATACCACGCTCGTCTAGTTCATGCAGAAGCGGAATAAGCGGACGAGGATTTTTGGTCCAGAAAACCACTACTTTGCAGTTGTCGAATGAGACGTATGAAAGTTTCTTATTGAACGGGTTTTGCCATACGCAATAGCCTTCTCTGAGCCGATTGATGAACCATTGGGCGAAGAAAGCGGGAATGTCCGTACTGCGGCTAGCGGAGATGATGACGGGAGCCAAAGCCTCCACTCGTTCGCCTGATTGGATGATGATACTTTTTTTGCTTGTCATCCACTTTGATGTTAGTCCCTTTATTTCGGAGCCCTCTTATAAAGGTATGCGGCGATAATCGAGAAGAGAATGTTAGGCATCCAGGTAGCGATTCTCGGAGAGAGAGAGCCGTTGACCGTGAATGTGGACGATACGGAGTAAAATAGAATATACAAAATACTAAGACCTAAACCTAAGGCCAAGTTAAGACCCATGCCGCCTTTCACTTTCTTGGAGGAGAGTGAAAGACCGATGATTGTCAGAATAAATGCGGCGAACGGGAAGGCGAAGCGACGTTCATATTCCAATTCGAAGTTCTTTATGTTCCCTAATCCTCGTGCTTGTTGCCTGTTGATATATGCTTTCAATTCCGGATTGTTCATTTGTTCCTGCATGTCAGGGAACACGAAGAAATCGTCCGGTATCACGTCTATTTTCACGTTCATAGTGTCTCCTCTGGTAATGGATTCGTAAAGACCGTTGAAGTCACGTTTGGTGAAATTCACATAGTGCCAAGCATCGCAACTGTCCCAAATGATGTTAGATGCTGTGATACGTGAGATGATTGTTTTATTCTCATAGATATCCATGGAAACCCTATGACCTTTGCTCTCCTCCTTATCGAAATAGTCGATATAAAGGATCTGGTTCGGGGAGACCTCCATTTGAATTTTTGTTGTGTTGTCCTTCTTTTTCTTTTTGATGTAAACTTCTTGAAAATCAATACGTTCTTTGTTCGCTGGGGGGATGACATATCCGCTGAGCATGAAGGTCATCAAGGCGATGATAGCGGCGGAAATCATGTAAGGGCGGGTGACGCGGTAAAAGCTGATACCCGATGCGAACGTGGCGATGATTTCGGAGTTGTTAGCCAATTTCGAGGTGAAGAAAATGATGGCGATGAATACGAAGAGCGGACTGAAAAGGTTGGCGTAATAAGGAATGAAATTCAGATAATAATTAAAGACGATTGCCTGAAGAGGAGCGTCGTTTTTGCTGAAATCATCGAACTTCTCGGAAATGTCGAATACTACAGCGATACTGATAATCAGAACGATGGAGAGGAAAAAAGCTCCTAAGAATTTCTTGATGATGTAGGTGTCATATCTTTTCAACCTTATATCGTCCCATGAAAATCCCGGATCTTTGTATTTCTTTACGCCAGATTCGCTTTTTATCATTTCCTTTTCGGAATTTTTTATTATTTGCTCTTTTTGTTTCATAATCTTACGCTAAGTTGTTTGACCATGGATGCTTTCCAAATGGCGAAGTCGTCCGCCAAGATATGTTTCCTTGCCTCTTTTACTAGCCAAAGGTAAAATGCGAGGTTGTGGATGGAAGCTATTTGCAGCGCTAAAAGCTCTTCTGCGATGAATAAATGTCTGAGGTATGCCTTGCTGTAGGCGGTGTCCACATAAGAGGCGCCGTCTTCTTCGATGGGGGAGAAGTCGTCCGCCCATTTCAAGTTCCTCATGTTCATGATTCCATGTTTGGTGAAAAGCATTCCGTTACGACCGTTACGGGTAGGCATGACACAGTCGAACATGTCGACGCCGCGTTCGATGCCTTCAAGTATATTGATTGGTGTGCCGACGCCCATCAGGTATCGAGGTTTGTCGGTCGGAAGTATTTCATTGACTACCTCGATCATCTCGTACATCACTTCGGCGGGTTCGCCGACGGCCAGACCACCGATGGCGTTGCCCTCCCGATCTTGTTCAGCGATGAATTCGGCTGAGCGTTGACGAAGATCCTTGAATGTGCAGCCTTGAACGATAGGGAAGAATGTTTGGCTATAACCATATTTGGGTTCCGTTTCGTCAAAGTGTTTCAGACCTCTGACGAGCCATCGCTGGGTGCGTTCCCATGATTTCTTCGCATAGTTGTAGTCTGCGGTACCCGGCGTACATTCGTCGAGCGCCATGATGATGTCGGCACCAATGATTCGTTGTGTGTCCACCACATTCTCAGGAGTGAAGATATGTTTTGAACCGTCAATGTGAGAGCGGAATGTGCAACCCTCCTCCGTCAGCTTTCGGTTGTCGGAGAGGGAGAAAACTTGGA
>CALCUH010000036.1 GCA_937907165.1 uncultured Bacteroidales bacterium
CCGCCACTATCTGTTAGAATCGGTTTGTCCCATCCGTTAAATTTGTGCAGACCTCCCGCTTTCTCTAAGATATTTAACCCTGGACGAAGATAGAGGTGGTAAGTGTTGCCTAAAATAATTTGGGCTTTGATATCCTCTTTCACTTCGTGGATGTGCACACCTTTCACGGACCCTAAGGTTCCGACAGGCATGAATATGGGTGTCTCGATTTGTCCGTGGTCTGTGGTAATCAACCCAGCCCTCGCATGGCATTTGGCGTCAGTATGTAATAAATCGAACTTCATCTTCGTTAGGTCTGTTAATCGAACTTAATCGATTTGATGGGTGATATTTTAGCGATTATTTTTGTCGGAATGTGAAGAATCACGGCTGATACCAATAGCGTGCAGATGTTGACGACGATGATGTGCCACAGTTGCAGTTTGGCGGGCACCGAACTTACGTAGTAATCGTCTGCGTTCAGTGGTATGATATCGTAATTTTTCAGAAGCAGGCATATTCCTATACCCAATATATTTCCTATCAGCATTCCTTTCCCAATAAGGAGGAAGGCGTCATAGTGGAAAATCTTCTTGATGCTGTTGTTTTGGGCTCCCATCGCTTTTAGAATACCAATCATATTGGTGCGTTCAAGGATGAGAATCAGAAGACCTGATATTACGGTAAAACCAGCCACAAGAGTCATCAGGACAAGGATGATGACCACGTTTGTGTTTAGTAGGTCTAGCCAACTGAAAATCTGAGGGTTGATTTGTCTGATTGTTCTTTTCAGATAATAGTTGCCGTTCTTGTCGTATTTGTTGCCTACGATTTCGAACACCTCTTGCTCAGCCTCCTCCAATTTATCGAAATCATTGATGAGTATTTCAACTCCGCTACATTGTTCCTCTTCCCAGCCGTTCAGTTTTTTGATGTGGTTGATGTCGCCGAGAATGAAAAGCTTGTCGTAATCGAGGAACCCTGTTTCGTAAATGCCTGAAACAGTGAATTGTCTGGCTCGTACTTTCCCGTCGATGATGAAGTAGGTGAGATATTTATCGCCTACTTTCAAACCCATTAGATTGGCGATTTTTTTCGAGATAAATGTCGAGTTGCTTGTGATCGTATCGTTCAAACTGAAAACCTCACCCTCTTTTAAGTTGGATTGGAAGAAGTTCCAATCGTGATCTTTGTCTACGCCTTTCAATACACAACCTTGGACGACGTCCCCGTTTTTCAATATGCAGGGTTGGGTGGCGAAACGTTGTGCATGGGCGACGGATGGCATGGCTCTGAGCGAGTCTAACGTGCCGTCCGTGATTTGGATGGGTTGTGTCTCGTAGGTTTGATTGCTGACGGAGGAAGAAATTTGGATGTGGCTTCCGAATCCGATGAGCTTCTCCCGAACTTCCGTCTTGAAGCCGTTTAAGATTCCGATGGCGACTAACATGACCATCAGACTGACGATTACACCATTTTCGGCTATCCGCACGATAGGGCGGGGAATAGTTCTATCCCCCTTTTTATCGAAGTGAATCCTTTTCGCGATGAATAGCTCTAAATTCATGCCGACTTAAATTGTTCTTCCCGGATATGCTTCAAGCGCTTTTCTTAATACGAACAACGCTTTTGACAATTCTTCTTTCTCCAATACGTAAGCGACTCGCACTTCGTTCTTCCCTTTGTCCTTCTCCGTGTAGAAACCGGTTGCAGGCGCCATCATAACGGTCTGACCTTCGTATTCGAATTCGTTCAGCAGCCATGCGCAGAATTTGTCGCAATCGTCGATAGGCAATCTTGCCACCGTGTAGAAGGCTCCCATTGGGATAGGGGTGTATACACCCGGTATGCAATTGAGTCCGTCTATCAGATATTTTCTGCGCTCCACGTACTCGTTATACATCTCCAACATATAGTCGTTCGGTGTGTCCATGGAAGCTTCTGCGATGATTTGTCCGATTAACGGCGGACTGAGTCTAGCTTGGCAGAACTTCATCACGGCTTTCCTTACGGCTTCGTTTTTTGTCACGAGAGCGCCGATCCTAATGCCGCATTCGCTGTAACGTTTTGACACAGAGTCGAATAGTATGATGTTTTCTTCGATACCTTTCAAATGGAATGCGGAGATGTATGGCGCACCAGTGTAGCAGAACTCGCGGTAAACTTCGTCGGAAAATAGATAGAGATCGTATTTCTTGACGAGGTCGCGGATTTTGTTCATCTCCTTTTGTGTGTAGAGGTATCCTGTCGGATTGTTAGGATTGCAGATGAGGATACCTTTCGTTTTGGGCGTGATCATCTCCTCGAAACGTTCGATGTGAGGCAATGAGAATCCCTCCTCGATGGTGGAGACAATCGGTTTCACCACAGCACCGGCAGCGATAGCGAATGCGGTGTAGTTGGCGTATGCCGGTTCCGGAACGATGATTTCGTCGCCTGGATCCAGACAAGACATGAATGCGAAATTCACGGCTTCGGAACCTCCGCTGGTGATGATGATATCGTTTTCGGTTACATCGATGTTGAATTTTTTATAGTAATCCGCCAATTTGAGGCGAAGGCTTTTGAATCCGTTGCTCGGACTATATTCTAGGATTTTACGGTCGATTTTCTTCAGCGAGTCCAATGCGACTTGCGGCGTCTTCAAATCGGGTTGTCCGATATTCAGGTGGTAAACTTTTACCCCTCTCTCTTTCGCTTTATCTGCTAACGGAACCAATTTCCTAATCGGAGATTCCGGCATTATCTGACCGCGGTTCGATGTCTGTGGCATATACAGAATTGTTAGTATTGTTGACTTAATATACTTATTTATTGAAAAACAATTTTCCAATAAAACTTCAAACTGCAAAGATAGTAATTTTATGTCTCGTTTTGGTAACAAGTTCCTATTTTTTAAGACACTTTAAGAGCCGTGTTTCGGATTTTATTTCTATTGCTGAGCTTGAAATGGTTTTTAGCTAATTATTGCCATTAAAAGTGTTAAAAACCAACTTTATTTCTTGTGGCGCTCAGCTTTTCTCTGAATTCCTTTTCCATGCTGGCGCTTTTGAAATCGTCGGCGGTTAATTCTATCGCTTGGAGGTTTTTTAATTGAGTGCGCATCGCCGCTTTAGACCATGTGCGTTCGTAGAGGTTGCGGACGAACCTCGCGTTTGAGAACTCTTCCGAGTCGATGTAGTTTTGTGGGAGCGCATTGAAAAACTCCTTCACGCATGGTTCCAAATCATCGTCGCATTTGAATCCTCTTCTTGCCATCAGCATAAAGATGGAGGCGAGCTGCTCTTTCGTGTAGGAAGGGAATTCGATGACGTAAGGCATACGGCTTCTGAGTCCGATGTTGCCTTCCATCAGTGTATCCATCGGTTGGGAATAACCTGCCATGATGACGACGAAATTGTCTCTGTGGTTCTCCATTTCCGCAATTAAAGTAGTGAGCGCCTCTTTGCCGAAATCGTTGTCAGTCATATAACTGCCTCTATACAAATCGTATGCTTCGTCGATGAACAGCACCGATCCGTAAGCGTCGCGGCAAATCTCGGCGGTTTTTGGAGCGGTTTGCCCCACGTATTGTCCGCAGAAGTCACGGGCGCTGTATTCGAAGAAATAACCGTTGGTGAGAATATTGTTTTCCGCAAAAATCTTTCCTATGATTCTCGCCACCGTCGTTTTCCCCGTTCCTGGTGCTCCCACGAAGCGCATGTGCATGCATGGTTTTTCTATTTTTTCGTTCGCCGCTGCTATTTTCACTTGTGTCAGGATTTCCTTCACTCTCTCTGCGATTTTCTCCATGCCTATCATCTCGTTCAGCTCGTCGAACGCGTTTTTTTCTATCGTACCGAAAGTGAGGGATAGCGCGGAGATATCATTGGGGGTGATGGTATCGTTGTCTTTTCCTTTTTTTAGGTCGGACTGATGTTTTAAGAGAATGGTTTCATCGCAGACTTTCCTTACTGTCCTGAATCCGTAGAATCGTCCGTCGCTTTTCTCCTCGCGGATGCGCGCCTTGAAGATTTCCCATGCCTGTTTGTCCATCTTGAATCCGCATGTTTGGAATTGGTTTTCCGCATATCGCATGATCTCTTCGTCGGAGTAGGGTGGAATGGCGAATGTTTTGATGAAGAGGATGTCGGACAATATCTCTTCGATGTCTTTCAGCTCTTTGGGCTCGATGTAGGGTACTCTGAATATGAAATTGTATTTGTTGGTGTAATGTTCCAGTTCCATCAAAATCTCTTTCAGTTTAGTGCGCTTGCTTTTCTCTAAATATTCGCTGATGTCCAGACATATCATTTTCCCTTGGTTATCTCTGTTGTAGATGATGTCGAACAAATCTTTCGGAGATATTTTCGGACCTTCCGAATCTTCGGAGAGTGTGAATTCGTAGTAGAGGCTCTTGTCGAATATGCCTAGATGAACTTCCATCATGGTGAGCATCTCTATGATGTGGGTGAGCCCGCAGCCGTCGTTGATGGAGATGAGGTAGTTGAGGGAACGGATGCACTCGATGGTGTTGTGTTTGTACATCTCGTTGGCGATTCCGATGAATTCTTTCGCGAATTGTTTGAATGAATCGCAGCCTATCAGTTTATCTACCTCCACCAAAACGTTATCGTAAGCCTCTTTCTTGATGCTTGGGTTCAAGGCTCCTGTTTTGTTGTCGTCCGCCGTTTCTTCTTTCACGGGGGAAAAGATGATTGATGAGCTCTTCCCGAAATCGTAGAAGTAATTGCCGTTCGACTCTTGTCTGTAGGTTAGGTTTGTGTTGGGTAGTAACATCCCGATTTTTTGGACTAATACTCCACCCACCGTTTGAATGGATTGTGCTGAGGTGATTTCCAAAAGGACGAAATCCTTGCATAGGTAAACCGCCTTTACATTTTGTGGACCATAGCATGCTTCCGCTATTCGTTTAATATCTTCAGCTTTGAATTCGTATCTTCTGAATAACCCGTTTTTCCCTATGGCGCAGTTTAATGTGTATTTACTCATGGCTCTCCTTTTGTGAAATGTGGTATGGATTGTTTTATTCTATGCGCAGAAAAAAGTATGTCATACCATCCGTTTATATAAAATGATAGGCGAGGCTTATTGAAATCTCCTCACAAACTCTATTGCAAAGTTAGTGAATTTTGACAAGTCTTTCCAAATATAGTAGTTGGTTACTTTCATTGAATGTTAAGGATGTCTCTAAAAATGAAGTGGGGCGTGCCGTTCTGACACACCCCGCTTTTTAATGGTCGGATTAGCCGATTATTACATCATACCGCCCATTCCGCCACCCATTGGAGGCATTGCCGGAGCGGCTGCCTTATCGTCTTTCTTCTCTGCGATCACGCATTCTGTGGTCAACATCATACCTGCGATGGACGCTGCGTTCTCGAGTGCCACACGAGTCACTTTGGCTGGGTCGATGACGCCTGCCTTGAAGAAGTTCTCGAATTGGTCGTTACGTGCGTTATAACCGAAGTCGCCTTTGCCTTCTCTAACTTTTTGCACATATACGGCGCCTTCCTTGCCTGCGTTGGCGATGATTTGGCGAAGAGGTTCCTCGATAGCGCGCCTGATGATGTCGATACCGGTGTTCTCGTCCTCGTTATCACCCTTCAAGCCTTTCAATGCGTCGATGGCGCGGATGTAGGTGACACCTCCACCAGGAACGATACCTTCCTCGATAGCCGCACGGGTAGAGCACAATGCGTCGTCCACGCGGTCTTTCTTCTCTTTCATCTCCACTTCTGAAGGTGCGCCTACGTAGAGCACTGCGACACCGCCTGCCAATTTGGCGAGACGCTCTTGCAACTTCTCTTTGTCGTAACTTGACTTAGTAGTCTCGATTTGAGCCTTGATTTGGTTCACGCGCTCAGCGATGTTCTCCTTCGCACCCGCACCGTTGACGATGGTAGTGTTGTCTTTGTTGATGGATACTTTCTCAGCAGAACCCAACAAATCAATTGTTGCGCTCTCCAATTTGATGCCTTTCTCTTCTGAGATGACCATACCACCAGTAAGGATGGCGATGTCTTCCAACATCTCCTTACGACGGTCGCCGAAGCCTGGAGCTTTCACTGCGGCTACCTTCAAGGCGCCTCTCAAACGGTTGACTACCAATGTGGTCAATGCCTCGCCGTCGATGTCTTCAGCGATGATCAACAACGGACGACCTGATTGTGCGGTTGCTTCCAAGATTGGAAGGATATCTTTCAAGGAAGAGATCTTCTTGTCGTGGATGAGGATGTATGGGTTGTCGAATTCGACCTCCATCTTCTCTGTGTTGGTCACGAAATATGGAGAGAGGTAACCTCTGTCGAATTGCATTCCTTCTACGACGTCAACGGTCGTGTCCATACCTTTCGCCTCCTCTACGGTGATGACACCCTCTTTCTTCACCTTAGCCATCGCGTCTGCGATCAACTTTCCGATTTCGCTATCGTTGTTTGCTGAAATTGTAGCGACTTGCTCGATTTTGCTGTAGTCGTCGCCAACCTCTTTCGCTTGCTTCTTGATGCTTTCAACCACCTTAGCGACTGCTTTGTCGATACCGCGCTTCA
>CALCUH010000037.1 GCA_937907165.1 uncultured Bacteroidales bacterium
GAATTAAGAATTAAGAATTAAGAATTAAGAATTAAGAATTAAGAATTAAGAATTATTCTTTTAGATTTGTAATAATGTTAAGGCATAAAAAATGGATAGGAAAAATTTGTTTGAAAATTGGCTAGTCAATAGCGGAGTCGCAAAGCACCAAAGAATAAGGCTGGATTATGTTGCCTATGAAGAGTGTTACGAATATGACTTGTTGTCTGTTTACTGTGATGATATATTGTGTGAGAAAATAAAAGTGTCCCAAAAGGAATTTGACATCAGCGAACTATCCATTCAAGTAAATAGAGCAATCGATCGTTCGTACATTATCCTAGATGATTTATACCAAAGGTTCAATCACCCTGATTTTAGGATGGTTGACTTGGGCCTTTCTGTCAAATGGTGTGATTTTAACCTTGGTGCCCGTCGCATGGAGGATTGTGGTAAAAAGTATGGTTATGGTATTTCTGACTTTGACACTTCGGACGAATATTCAAATAAATTCAATCTGAAATACGGAACGTTTAGGCTCTTGATGTTAGGTAAGTGTGATGACGTCGCCAGCCATATTTTAGGAGAGGAATGGAGACTTCCGACACAGAATGAGGTAATAGAATTGTGGGAGACCTGTTGTGTTAGTCGCGTCTCTGTTATTAACGGGAAAACAGCTTTGGGTACTGTTTTCGTCAGCAAGAAAACAAATCGTGCTCTCTTCTTGCCGGACGATGAGATTCCTGTGCATTATTGGACCTCAAGTTTGAAATGCAAAGGCCTCTGCTATTCTGATGATAATGATACATTCCATGGGTTCGGAACTGATGAAAATTATTGTGAAAGTAGTTTCTCTGCATTTATTTATATCTCTAAAAGTAAGAGCTATAATGTCAGACCTGTATATGGAGGGAACCACCAATGTGTGGATTGGATAGCTGAACATTATGAAGAATGCACCCGTATTAGTAGCAAAATACGTCTTGTATATGTAAGTCAAGATAAAAATAATGATACAAATGGTAAACGGACCGATTTCATAGGTGTCACTTGTGACAATATTCTATGTTCGGAAATTCCATACCAAGAAGACCAAAAACTTCTGAAGGAACGTATTGGGGAGGAGAGTCGAATAGCTCTCTCCACTGTTGAGGAGCTATATGATATACTGGGCAACAAAAAAGTCAACCAACGTATTGATATGGGTTTAAGTGTTGATTGGAATAGTCACAATTTTGCCTGTTATCCATCGTCTGAATATGACGATTTTTATGTCGTAGAAGAGGATGGATCTTTTAGTTTAATCGAATTCGATTCCCCTTTAATGAAAACTTTAATACAAAATCCGTTTTATAGACAAACAATCTTTGGAAAAGGATTCCCCACGTCTTTAACAAAAACGTCATTTAGGCTTCCGACTAAGGACGAGGCGAGTGAATTAATCGAAAATACATACTTTACGTTTGGATGGGATGTGCCTGAACATAAAATAGAAGATGGCGCCATATTAGTTAGTAAGATTAACCACAAGGCTCTATTTATTCCCGCAACGGATAGCCGTAGTGTTGCCTATGGGAGAGGTGACTACTTAACATGCTGTGATGTGAAATTAAAGGATGGCTTTTATATGTCTTTTGACCACAGAGGAATGTTCCCTATAAAGAATTTCTATACTTTGCCACAAGTCTCGTATAGACCTGTTTATGGGAATGATATCCATGGAGAAGATTAGACCTATGGGCCGGACCCCATAAAAAACATGCAACATCTATGGATCACGAACCTCCTTTAATCAGCTCCGCAATTTTTATTTGCCCTTTTGTGATGGCCTTAACGATGTAAAGGCCTTTATCCCAAGAAGAGGTGTCGATGCTCCATTCCTGCGATTCGATTCCCTCTTTCCTGTAAATGACGCGTCCGGTCATGTCGTAGACGATGATTTGTTCCATCATCTCTGTGGTTGATATGGTTACAACCTCTTTTGTTGGGTTAGGGTATATCAAAAGAGTCAGCGGATCGTTTGCGTAATCTTTAACGCCCACAGTGTCTTTCACGCCGTTCTTTTTCCCCGGTGACGGATTGAGTTCTAACGGATCTGTGGTGAATATTGTCCACGTCTCTGCACCGTCGCTTTCTCTTCCGTAGGATTCGTTAGGTTCCATGAATGGGTACTTAATGCTGTCGACGAGCAGAGAATCACCTTTGCTAAGACAGATGGTTCGTAGCGAGTCTTTGTCGAGTGTGAAGTCCATGTAGAGAGCGCCGACGGATGAGTCACCCTTCGCCCAAATTATTTTATGTCCTTTAGGACCGATGATGGTGTGGGTGAATTGCTCCGGTATCTTTGTTGAGGCTAAGACGGTGTCTGAGTCTCTTATCGACAACGTGTAACCCGCCAAATCGATGCTTCTTTCCCCATAGTTATATATTTCAATCCAATCAGGATATTCGTTTATGGCGTCGCTGTTGTTAGACTCACGGTTGTTTGTGGTGCAGATTTCGTTGATGACGAGACTTGGCAGCGAGTCTGTCTTTGCGTTTGCCGGTTTCGGTCTGAACTTTGCCGTTATTTTGCCTTCCCCGTTGAACGTCGCCACTAAAAGTTCTGGAATGCCGAAACGGGAGTCTGTGGAGTCGGTGAGTGGGTCAATCGCCTCTTGCGGAGATAGTTCCCATCCTGCGAATTCGTAGCCTTGTGGAGCGATGGCTTTCATTTCGAGTTCGTAGCCTGTGAAGTATTTCCCTTTGTAATCGGGGATCTTGATTCCGTTCATGAAAAGTTCCGCCCCTGTCAAATCGGAAACGATTTCGATGCTTGTGGTGTCTTTCCCTTTCACGTAATCTTTGAGTTGCCTGTAAAGGTAGTTGGGGCGGTTTTGTGCGAACTTACGCATCGAGGCGGCGTCACTTATGGCGCTGGTGTTGAAAGAGGCTTGGTATTCGGCATTCACGAGCGTTGTGATGCTGTCGAATACGGCTTCAATCCTCTCTGGTCTGAAGGTGGTGGCAAGGTGCATGAGGTATTTCGTGACGAATCTTCTTTTGAAATAGGGGTTTTTGTAAAGCCCGCGGAAGATTTCCACCATCCATTCGTCTTGGTTGGCCCATTGTCGCGATCCGGTGCCTGCGCACCATGAAATCATGTTTTTGTTGGCGCCTCCCAAGTATTCGTATCCGGGAAGTCCGAACCCGAAATCCGTGTCGAATAGAATCCATCTGAATTTTCCGTCTTTTTTTTCTCTCCAAATTTTTGTGTTATTCCCTGGCCAGTCTGTGTTGACGATGAATTGTTGGAATATCTGATAATCGATATATTCGTCCATGTCCATTAGTTTACATGCCCCTTCGTATAAGGAGATGGAGTCTTTGGTGGGTAATTCGGAATAGGGGGAGACGATGTCGACCAAGTTGTTATATGTTTTTCTGTCTCCTTGAATCGTACGTATGCCCAATTGATCGGATAATGTGATAAGGTCTATTTCATCTTCTTTGATACCGTAGTTGGCTTCAATGTAATCCGAGTTTGTTCGTTCATTTAGGTTCATCAGACCTTGGTAAACACCGTTTATATAGTAGGCGACAGGTTGATAGGCTTGGTAGTCTATATCCATCCCGATGGCCAATGTTTGCATCAGCCCGTCACGGAATCTGACCTTCCTATAGGCTGTTCCTCCATTCCTCAAGTGAATTTTTCTATGTGTGATATTGGGTTTGGATGGGAAAAAGTGGTACGAGAATGTGTCTACGCCTGTCTTTTTAGATGTCTTGAACGAGAGGGATTTGATCTTTTCGGCCCGAGAACACCCTCCTTCTACGGCTGCTTCCACGTCTTGTGAGAGAACAGTTTCTCCGTTCACGATATATTCGAAATGTACGGGTCTGTCCCATTCCCGGTTGTAGTTCGCTTTGGCGCGTGTGCAGCTTTTTTCTCCATATACACCGTTTTTGCCGACGACGCACATACCTATTGTGTCATCATAGAAATAGGATGAGTCAACTGTGATGGATATGATTGGGATGGTAAATCCTCCATTCTTTTTATGTGCTTCGTCTTCGAAAAGGAAGGTGCTGGTGGCGGTCAGACTCGGAAGGTTCCCTGCTCGAAATTGCTTCGCTCGCAGATTGGTTGTGTTCCCGATGAAAATTGGTTTTTCGTAAAGTGTTCCTCGGCGGGGGGTGGGCTCGGAACCGTCTAGGGTGTAATAGATGGTTCCCGTGGAATCTCCTTCTATGGATAGTTCGATGGAATCGGCTAAAATTCCGCCTTGGTGGCTGAAACGGGGAAGCGGGCAACGGGCGGATCGGTAATCTTCATAAGCTTGTGAGTTTGCCTGATAGGGAGTGGGTTCCATGAATCCTAAATTGCCTTCCGCATATCCGTATGAGAGGTTTTGTCCCATGGCGGGATAGGAGAGGGAGTCGATGAATTCTCCGTTGTGGTAAATGCAGATGGAACCGCCGTCCGCATCTAATTTGTAGGGTGCGTGACCGTTCGTCTTCGTCTCATCCATCCAGATGACTGAATGCGGACCGACCATAATTTCCTTGTCTATCCTCCATCTCCACTTTTCCTCCAAGTCCCCTTTGATTTTCCTTTTCCCGTAATGGATGAAAAGATATTCGTTCAAATTTACTGAATCACCATCTGTTTGGAGTTCTATATAGTCCGAAAAATTGTAATTGTCCTTCTCCATATATGCGGACAGATTACCTGTCGATATCTCATTGATGGAGATTTCGGAGAATAGGGACGGACATGCGAATACTAATAGAAAACCTTCTATTGCTAATATTTTTTTCTTCATAATATACTTTATTTTGTCAGGAAACACTGCAAAGGTAATGTTTCCATCCTTTTTGTCAAAATAAATTCTTTTTGCATCTCGCAATACTGCCTCTCCATGAACTTTTGTCGTCTGTTAAGTGTAAATCCTAAAATATGTGAAATGATTTCCACACTCTTTTTTTATGGTTATTTTCGCGGGAAGATAAAAATGAAATGCTTTGGAGAATGTTCAGTTACAAATTTTAGGGGCTGGTTCCGCCGTGCCGACGAAGAAGTTTTCCCATCCGTCGCAAGTCCTCTCCTTGCGTGAAAAGGTTTTCATGATCGATTGCGGGGAGGGAACCCAGCATCAGGTGAGACGTTTCGGTGTGCGTGTTTCCCGTCTGAACCATATCTTTATCTCTCATCTCCACGGTGATCATTGCTTCGGGTTGGTCGGTCTTATCTCCACGTTGGATACGCAAGGGCGTACTTCCGATGTCTATGTGCATTGCTATCCCGAATTGGAGCAATTGGTTCGCCCGCTAATCTCCTATTTTTGCAAGGGACTCTCCTTTAAAGTCTTTTTCGTGCCTTTCTCGCCTTCTCAGTCTGAAGTGGTTTATGATGACAAATCTTTGTCTGTCAGGACTTTCCCGTTGAAACATTCTGTGCACGCTTCGGGTTTCCTTTTCAGAGAACATGAAAAGGAGCGCCATTTGGACGGTGAATTGGTGAAATATTTTAAGATTCCTGTGGCGCAGTTGCCGCTGATTAAACGTGGGGCGGATTTCATTACGCCTGACGGAGAGGTGATTCCTAACCGTCAGTTGACGACCGATCCGACGCCTGCGAAAAGCTTCGCATATTGTTCGGATACCGCCTATACGGAGAAGTATCTGGAATATATCGAAGGGGTGGATTGCTTGTTCCATGAGGCGACCTTCCTCCAAAAGGATCTTCCGTCGGCGAAGAAGACGATGCATTGCACCGCTTCGCAAGCCGCCACTATCGCTAAGATGGCGAATGTGAAACAACTCGTCATCGGTCATTATTCGGCTCGTTATGACGATCCGCAGGAATTGCTCGAAGAGGCGAGGGGAATTTTTGGGGCGACTGATTTTGCGGCGGACGGCAAGACGTTTTTATTTTAAGATAAAATATTTTGACGAACGCAGGTTCCCGCCTAATACTTTCGTCGTGTTGATTTTATTATTGATGTGTCGTTATGTATATTAAACGTGTCATGAATTTATTGGGAAAATTTTTACTTTTTCTGGGGCTCTCATTTCTTGCAAGTCCCGCTTTTTCGGTTAATACGGAGATTGGTGGTGTCGTGCGCGACTCTGCGACTAAGGAGACGTTGCCTTATACTTCGGTCTATTTCGAAGACACGGATCTTGGTACCGCCGCAGATGTGAATGGTACGTTCGAACTGACGACTGACGAGTCCGGATATCTTGTATTCTCGATGATGGGGTATGAGGAGAAAAAAATCTATATTAATGCCGACGGAAGGAAAAAGACGTTGAAAGTGGACCTTTCCATCGAGGAATATGGTCTTGATGAGATTGTTGTCTCAAGGAAACGTCGTCAACATTATTCGAAAAGGAATAATCCTGCGGTGGATTTGGTGAGGAAGATGATTGAGAATAAGGATAATGCGCTTCCTTCCAATCATCCGTATTATAGTTGCGATAAGTATCAGAAGATGTCTTATGCTTGGAATGGTTTCGAGGCGGGAAAGTATGGCTTGTTGAACAAAAAGTTCGGTTTTTTATATGACCATATCGATACGACGGAAAAGGGAAAGTCTATTTTGCCTCTGGGTCTGAGGGAGGTGGCTTCTACTGTTTATTGGCAACAGAAGCCTGAACGTGTGCGTACGGTCATCCATGCGAAAAGATTCGATGGTGTGGATGAGTTGCTGCCGCAAGAGGGGGTGCAGAAAACGCTCAACGAACTTTTCCAGGATGTGGATATCTTTGCTAATGATATTGTTTTGTTGTCTAACCATTTTGTGAGCCCGCTCTCTAATGTGGCTCCCGCTTTCTATAAGTTCTATGCGTTGGATACGTTGGAAATCGACGGGGTGCGTTGCGTCAATTTGGGTTTCACTCCTCACACGACTGAGGCTTATGGTTTTACGGGAAGCCTTTACGTGGCTTTGGATTCCACTTATGCGGTTAGAAGGGCTCATTTCAATCTTCCGAAGGATATTAACATGAACTTTGTGGAGAGTATGTTTTTTGATCAGGACTTTGATTATGCGCCTGATGGGACCCGTCTGTTGACCAAGGATTTCGTAAGTGTCGAGTTTTTCGTTCCTGCCGCCCCGCGTGTATATGGGGAACGCTTGAACGCTTATCGTAATTACTCTTTCGAAAAGCCTGCCCAAATCGCATTGTTCGATTCTCCTAATCCAGAGGTGGATGAGTCGGCAGAGGACCATCTGACCACGTCGTATGCGTTGGATTCGTTACGTCAGGCTCCGCTTTCCACGCAGGAGAAACGTACCCGCTTATTGATGACTGAACTTCGACAGGTCCCGGTTTACCGTTTTTCGGAGGGCTTTGTGAAGATTTGTACCAATAATTTCATATCCACTAAAAAGAAGAATAGCCAGTTCGATATCGGTCCTGTGTTTTCCATGATTTCCGGAAATGATTTGGAGGGTCTCCGTCTTCGTTTCGGAGGGGAGACAACCACGGCGTTCGACAAACATTTCTTTCTTTCTGCTTATGCCGCATATGGTTTCAAGGATGAGCGGCTCAAGGGAATGGGTTCCATCGAGTATTCGTTCAACGATAAGAAACAGTATCATGTGGAGTTCCCTGTCCATTCGTTGAAGGTGCATTGCAGATATGATGTCGATAAGGTGGGTGATGATAGTTATAGTTCCGTAGGGGGAAGCGCTCTCGGTTCCTTGCTTAGCAGAACGGACGATAGAAACGCCATCTATGCTAGGGATGCGGGCGTCTCTTATTTGCATGAGTTCTATTCGGGTTTCTCTTTCGGCGTGGATTATCGCTACAAGACCTCTTTTTCCACCTTCCTGACGGATTTCCATCTCTATGACGGGATGGGTGAAGTGAAGAGCGGCGCTGATTTTTCGATGAGTACGCTGAAAATTAAGTTGCGTTTCGCTCCGAAGGAGAGGTTTTACCAAACAAGACAGAATCGCTTCACTTTGAACCGTGAGGTGCCGATCGTCTCCCTTTCTCATACAACATCTTTGGAGGGTTTCATCGGTTCTGATTATACGTTCAATAAAACTGAATTGAACTTCGAAAAGAGGGTTTGGTTCTCTTATTTCGGTTATGCTGACTTTTGCGTCAGAGGTGTGAAAGTGTGGGATAGGGTGCCTTACGCATTGCTCGATATCCCGCTTACTTCCACTTCGTATATCATTGATAATTCCGACTTTAATTTGATGGATCCTGTTGAGTTCATCAACGACCAATCTGTGTTCTGGAGTGTGGTCTATTATATGAACGGCTTGATTTTGAACCGTATACCTGTATTGCGTAAACTTCAACTGAGGGAGGTGTTCTCTTTCCGTGGCGTCTGGGGTAGTTTGGAGAAACGCAACAATCCGTCTGAAACTGATGATTTGGCCGGACTCTTCGTTTTCCCTGATAAAGCTTATGCGATGGGCGATAAACCTTATATGGAGGCGAGTGCGGGATTGGAGAATATCTTTAAGTTGTTTAGGGTCGATTATTATTGGAGGTTGTCTTATCGTGACCATCCAGGCGTGGATAGGGGCGGATTCCGTTTTGGCGTGCATATCAATTTCTAACGAAAAAAAGTCGTTCGAAATCGTAAATGGTGAATTCAATGATATAAAATGGATTTATCCTTCGTTTTATGTTGATTTATTTGCTAATTTTACGTTTGTCTAATATTAGTTCGTATAATTATGGAAATGTTAAGACTGATAAAGAATGATTTGTGGCTGAAGCCTTATCAGGACGCAATTGTTGGTAGGTATAAGTATTATATGAAACGCGTCTCTGATTTGTGCGGCTCATCCCAGTCCTTGTCTGACTTCGCGTCGGGCTACCTCTATTTCGGTTTGCACAAGGAGGCTAAGCGTTGGATTTTTCGCGAGTGGGCTCCGAACGCCACGAAAATTTATCTGATAGGCGATTTTAACGGGTGGAAAGAATCTGATAAATATCTTTTACAGCCAATAAAAAATGGTGTCTGGCAATTGGATTTGCCTGAGGAGGCGATGAAGCATGGCGATTTGTTCAAGATGAAGGTCTATTGGAATGGTGGTTGTGGTGAACGCATTCCCGCTTGGGCTAACCGTGTGGTGCAGGATGACGATACGAAGCTCTTCAGTGCTCAGGTTTGGGCTCCTGAAAAACCATATAAGTTTAAGGTTAAAAAGTTTAAGCCTAATGTCTCACCTCTCTTGATTTATGAGTCTCATGTGGGCATGGCTGGTGAGCAGGAGAGGGTCTCCACTTACCGTGAGTTCAAGGATAATGTCTTGCCGCGTATCGCCGCGGATGGCTATAATTGCGTGCAGATCATGGCGATTCAGGAGCATCCGTATTACGGGTCTTTCGGATACCATGTTTCTAGTTTCTTCGCTCCGTCGTCCCGTTTCGGAACGCCTGATGAATTGAAGGAGTTGATTGACGCCGCCCATGAAATGGGACTTGCTGTCATCATGGATCTTGTCCATTCCCATGCTGTGAAGAACGAAAACGAGGGTCTTGGTTGTCTCGATGGTACGCGTTATCAATATTTTCACGACGGCGAGCGTGGCGAACATCGCCAGTGGGATTCTTATTGCTTCAATTATGCGAAGAATGAGGTGCTCCATTTCTTGCTCTCTAACTGTAAGTATTGGTTGGATGAGTTCAAGTTTGACGGCTTCCGTTTCGACGGTGTCACTTCCATGATTTATTTGGATCATGGTTTGGGTACTTCTTTTTCAAATTATTCTGATTATTATAGCCCTAACCAAGATGGTGACGCTATCTGCTATCTTACGTTGGCGAACCAGTTGATTCATGAGGTGAACCCTCGCGCGATCACTATCGCTGAGGATGTGAGCGGTATGCCGGGTTTGGCTTCGAAGATTAATGACGGTGGTATGGGCTTCGATTACCGCCTTGCGATGGGTATCCCTGATTTTTGGATTAAAATTATCAAGGAGTGCAAGGATGAGGAGTGGAAACCGGGTCATATTCTTTGGACTTTAACGAATCGTCGACACGATGAGAAGGTGATTAGTTATGCGGAAAGCCACGATCAGGCGCTCGTCGGAGACAAAACGTTGATATTCAGATTGGCTGACGCTGATATGTATTGGCACATGTCCCGTTTGTTCGATTCGTCATATATGGTGGACCGCGCCATCGCTTTGCATAAGATGATCCGTCTGATTACGATATCAACGATAAATGGCGGTTATTTGAATTTTATGGGCAATGAGTTCGGACATCCTGAATGGATCGATTTCCCTCGTGAGGGGAATGGCTGGTCTTACAAATATGCGCGCCGCCAATGGCATTTGGTGGATGATACGGATTTGAAATATAAATATTTGGGCGATTTTGATAAGGCGATGATTGATTTAATCCGTGAGTCGCATAAGTTTAATGAGTCTGATGTGATCGAGTTGTGGGATAAGTCGGACGACCAAGTGCTGGCTTTCCGTCGTAAGGATTTGGTGTTCGTGTTTAATTTCCACCCTTACAAATCTTTCTCCGACTATGGTATTTTGACGGAAAAGGGTGAGTATGAGACGGTTTTGAATACGGATGATAAACAATTCGGCGGCTTCGGTTTGGTGGATGATTCTCAGTCTCACTTTACTATTCAGGGTGGGTCGGAGGCTCGTCCTGACGGGAAAGAGTGGCTGTTGCTTTATTTGCCTTCCCGTTCAGCTTGTGTGTTGAGGCTAAAAAATAGTTTTGAATTATAATTAATGTGATTATTGGTATGGGTGGAATACGCAAATTCTTTTTTGCCCTTTTTTTACTTTTCGCTTGTGGGTTAAACCTTTTTTCTGCGAAAAAGTATCATGAGGTAAAAATATTCGATGAAATCGGTAGTACGAGTTGGCTCTGTTTGAAGAATGGTGTCGCTGAGGCTCGTTCTCTTCATGTGGATGGTATCTTCCTCCATTTGAATACTTATGGTGGTTTGGTGAGTTATGCCGATTCCATGCGTACGCTCATATTGAATTGCGAGATTCCTGTCTACGTTTTCATCGACAATAATGCGGCTTCCGCGGGCGCTTTGATCTCTATTGCTTGCGATAGTATTTATATGAGGCAAGGGGCGAACATCGGCGCCGCTACTGTGGTGAATGACGATGGGGAGAAGATGCCTGACAAATACCAGTCTTACATGCGTTCCATCATCCGTTCCACGGCCGAGAGCCACGGAAAGGTGAAAAGGGGCGATTCTTCCGAGGTGTGGCTTCGTGACCCGATTGTTGCTGAAGCGATGGTGGATGAACGTGTGGTGGTCCCTGGTGTGGTGGATTCTACCCGTATCCTTACTTTCACGGCTAATGAAGCGGTCCAACATGGTTATTGCGAGGGTGTGTATAGTTCCATCCATCAGATTATTGTTGAGGCTTTCCATCAGGATGATTATGAGTTGACTTGTTATAAGGCGACTCCTTTTGATATGTTATTAGGTTTCTTGATGAATCCTGTCCTTCAGGGTATTCTCATCATGATTATCATCGGTGGTATCTATTTCGAGATGCAGACGCCGGGCATCGGCTTCGCTCTTTTGGCTTCCATCGTCGCGGCTTTACTCTATTTCGCTCCTCTTTATATCGATGGATTGGTGGAAATTTGGGAGGGAATCCTCTTCTTGATCGGTGTGGTTCTGCTCTTCCTTGAGATTTTTGTCATACCGGGATTCGGGGTCACAGGAATACTCGGTATCATTTGTATAATCGCGGGCTTGACCTTGAGTCTTTTGCCGAATGATTCGTTCGATTTCGGCGGGGTCACTTTCGACTCTTGTATCTATGCTTTGGGTAAAGTATTCCTCTCTTTCATCGCTTCCATCGTGTTAATTGCTTATCTGGCGTCCAAAATCGGAACGGATGGCATGTTCAAAAAATTGGCTCTGACGAAATCTCAGGATTTGGATGAAGGGTATGTGAGCAACAATGTTTCTCTCAATTCTTATGCGGGCAAGGTTTGTGTCGCCGATACTGATTTGCGTCCTGCGGGTAAGGTGTTGGTGGATGGTGAGGTGTTTGACGCCGTCGCTGAAAACGGATTTATCGTAAAGGGTGAAGAGGTGATCATCCGTAAGTATGAGATGGGGCAGATGTATGTGCGCTTAAATAAGAATTCTAAAGATGCGGATAAATAAGTTTGTGCTTGAAAATGGGTTGAGGGTCGTCCATCAGTTGGACGAGTCTTCTCCAATGGTGATTATTAATACTTTATATGACGTTGGTGCCAAGGATGAACATCCTGACCATACGGGTTTCGCCCATCTTTTCGAGCACTTGATGTTCGGTGGATCCGTCAATATTCCTTCTTATGATGAACCGATACAGAATGCCGGCGGCGAGGATAATGCGTGGACCTGTAATGATTTCACCAATTATTATGTGATGTTGCCCGCCTGCAATGCGGAGGTGGGCTTTTGGTTGGAGTCTGATCGTATGTTGGGACTTAATTTCAGCCAAAAGAGTCTGGATGTGCAGCGCAATGTGGTCTGTGAGGAGTTCAAGCAACGCAATTTGAACCAACCTTATGGCGACGTCTCCCATCTGGTGCGTGGCATGGTTTTCAAAAAACATCCTTACGCTTGGCCTACCATCGGAAAGGAACTTTCGCATATCGAGAATGCTACGTTGGATGAGGTGAAATCGTTCTTTTTTTCACATTACGCTCCTAATAATGCGATTCTATCGGTGGTCGGTAATCTCTCTTTCGAGGAGACGAAACGTCTGGTGGAGAAATGGTATGGCGACATCCCACGTCGCGATGTCTCGTCCCGTTCTATCCCGGATGAGCCTAAACAGACGGAGCCTAGACGCTTGGAGGTGGAACGTGACGTCCCTGCCGATATGATTTACAAGGTTTATCATATTTGCGGCAGACGTGATGCTAATTATCATGTCTCCGATATGATTTCTGATGTTTTGTCTAATGGTAACTCTTCTCGTCTGTACCGTAAGTTGGTGAAGGAAAATCCCCTTTTTACCGAGATAAATGCCTATATTTCAGGAGATATTGAGACTGGAATGTTCTATGTGGTTGGACTCTTGTCGGAGAATACGACCTTTGAGATGGCTGAACGCGCGATTGACGATGAATTGGGCTTTTTGTGCGATGAATTGGTGCCTGAGGAGGAGTTGGAGAAGTTGAGGAATAAGTATGAGGCGGATCAGTTGCTTGATAATATTACGCTTTTGAAACGGGCGAATAATCTTGCTTATTATGAGTTGTTGGGCGATGCCAATCTGATGTATGACGACGTGGATGATTATCGTAAGGTGACGGCTGAGCAGATTCGTGAATATGCGCGTGAGGTATTCGTTCCTGAAAATTGTTCCACATTGATTTACAAGGCTAAATCAGCGAATCCATCGTAGAATATAGTCTGTTTCGGAACGGAGCGTCTTGCGCTTATTCCGCCGTGAAGTATGCTTGGTCGATTACCAAGGTGAGGAGATTCTCGTCCACATGGTTCTTTTCTAGAATCGGTTTGTCCTCTTCCATCATCTCTTCGAATCTTTTTCCGTCACCTTCCGCTTTCTTGATGCATTGGGCATAGCATTGTACCGATTCCTGAATATTGCCCATGCTGAGTTTTATGTGTCCGAGGTTCATCCAATCATGCTGGTTTCTTCCTTCTTCCGGTATTTTCGACGCGTATTTTTCCGCCTGTTGCAATTTCCCGATGGAAAGGGCGCACCATGCGATGGGTCTCCAAACTTTCGGGTCTCCGTTTGATAGATATTCAATTTTGAAGAAGGTGCTGAGCGCCTCCTCGTATCTCTCCATCTCGATGAGACAGTGTCCTATGTTGAGTTGCGTGTTCAAATCGTCCGGATTCAGTCGCTCCGCCTCTCTGAAATAGTGGAGCGCTTGCTCGGTATTTCGTAGGCTTTTGTGGCAGAAGGCGATCTTTTTGATGGTCCAGAGATGCCCTGTTTTGATTGTGTCCGCCTTTTCATAATATTTCAGCGCCTCTTCGAAATCGCCCGCTTTTTGCAGACAATACCCGCATTTTTGGAGAATTTCCGCATCAGTAGGTTGCGTTTCGAGAAGTGTCTCGAAGATGTTTTGCGCCGATTCGAAGAACTCCTTCTTGAAGTAGAGGTCGGCCATGGATCGGAGAATTTTGTCCTTCCCCGGAATTTTCTCCATGTAGCAGGACTTATGCATA
Organism: uncultured Bacteroidales bacterium; assembly: GCA_937907165.1. Taxonomy (GTDB): domain Bacteria; phylum Bacteroidota; class Bacteroidia; order Bacteroidales; family Paludibacteraceae; genus UBA1181. The sequence continues at coordinate 14,141 of CALCUH010000037.1, forward strand.
CGCAATTTCATCTTGAATATGTCGATGAAATCGTTCTTATGTCTGCCTAATTTCAGAAATCTGTAAATGTCTTGCAAGTATTGTTTGGTGATGTTCTCCTTCTTGATCGCACCGTTCATCTCGCATTGGTCCTTTCTTAACTCCTGCAGCTGTTCCGCCTCTTCTTTGAAGGATTGCGTCATCATTTGCTTCTGATTATCAGGAATATGGGAGAGACCGATAACCATGGAGTATTTGTCGGAGTTGCAGAACATCGGACTGCTTAAAGCGCTGTGAAACAAGGATTCCGCCATTCCACCGACGAAAAAGGATGGTATGTTGGAGTTCGTGTCGAATGGGCGCAGCCAATTGGCGGTTTCTTCGAAGAAAGAGAATCCTTTCATCTCTTTGAAGGTGCCTAGGAATACGTCCGAGCCCTCCATTTGCATCTCGGTGAATTGCTGGATTTTGTCAGTAATTCCGTTCTTGTCCATCATCTCCTGCCATTCGGGGTTCGCGTCCAAGGATGGTTTCCCCGATTCCATCAGATCATCCAGTTTCAGTTTTTCCTTGATGAGAGGTGTTATCTTCACCATTTCAGGCAAGATGACCTCGTTGATTTGTTGCGTGAGTTTCTCTGTCTCTTTGCTTCTGATGATTTGAAGCATGGTATTTTGCAGATCGTCGCACACCGATTTGTTCTGAGTCCAGATGAGCATCCGTTCGTGGAGGTTGTTATAGAGTTGGATTCTGCTGTTATGCAGGTAGGCGCAAATCACGAAACCCGTGATGGCGCGTTGTTTCACCTGCTCCGACGGATTCAGTTCGTAGGCATCAATGAGCAGGAAGAACTTCCTTTCGTCGAACACCCTCATCAGACTGAGGGTGAGGGCGGAGATGGTGAGACATTGGTCGCTCCAATGAATCTCCTCGTCGGTGCATATCTCCGTGATATCCTGCGCCTCTTGCTCCGTGAGTTTGTCGTTCAGCCAAATATCGTCGAATAACTTGTTCCCGAAATCTTCCCTTGCGCGGAGCGCACTTCTATTACCCTCGATATCTTTGGCGAGGATGGTCATGTTTTCGGTGGAAAGGTTCTTTTTCGCTTCCTCGAAGGATGGTATTGCGATAGGAAGAAACTCTTTCTTTTTATTATAGAGGAAATTACTTGCGCTCTGAGTGAATATGTTTTCCCTGACGATATCCGCCAATTCGAGTATATCCGTCCGTAATTGATTGTAAATCTTCGCCTGCTCCTTATCTTCCGTGCCGGAAAGAGCGTATTGCAGCATGTAGCGGTAGGTGGTTTCCAAACCTCTGTATTTGTCGGTGAATTCGCCGTTCTGTTTGATATCCAACAAAATATGCAGCTTGTCGAAGGCAGATTTTAGTCTTCTGGAAGTCACATTGGAACACAAGTCTCTGTAGGTTGTTTCTATTTCCTTGTTGGTCATATGGACGATTTCTTTTTGTTAAAATAGGACATGGCGGCGAGCGCGAGTGTGCCGACTAAGATAAGCATGATGGTCTGTGAGCCGTGAACCAGTAGAGCGAAGGTCGCCGCTTCCTCTTGCGCCACACCGTAGATGGCCAAGGTGCTGATTACCATGAAGTGCCAAGCGCCGAGTCCGCCTTGCACAGGGGCGATGATTCCGAGACTTCCCATGATGAAGGCGGTGAGTCCGCAGAGCATGCTCAGGTTGTCGGTGAAATCGAAAGCGAAGAAGCAAAGGTAGAACATGAAGTAGTAGCAGACGAATATGAGGATGGAGTAGAGGATGAATAAACCTTTGTGCTCCAGCTTTAATACGGATTTCAGTCCGTTGACCACATTCGAAAGCAACTCTTTGATTTTATTGTAGAATTTCGTGGATTTTATCGCGTTACGGAAAATGATCGGCAATGCGATAACTACCGCTAAGATGATCCATAGGAGCGGGTTGGCTAGCATATTGTAAAATCCTTCAATCAGGTTGTATTGTTCCGCGAATTGCATGATTTCGGAATATTGGAGCACCACGGCTAATCCGATGACGAGGATCTCCACGATGATGTCGACGCTTCTGTCCACAATGAGTGTGCCTAATAATTCCGTGAAGGAAACGCCTTCGTATTTCTTCACCAAACCGCATCTGGCGATTTCTCCGGCGCGCGGCACCGCATAGTTGATGCAGTAGCCTGCCATCACGGCTCCATATACGTTCCAGATATTCACTTTCTTACCTAACGGGTCTATGAGCATTTTCCATCTTACCGCACGGAGAAAATGGCTGAACAAGGCGATGAAAAGGGGAAATATAATCCAAAACATCCTGACGCCTTTGAGGTTCTCCATCAATTCGTCGATGTTTTCATCTTTATAAACGTACCAAAAAATAAAGACTCCTAGTCCTAAGGAGAAAATGACTTTAAGAATTGTTTTTAGCGTCTCTTTCTTCATCTCTATATTTCTCTTTCTATGCTTCGCATGACCTGTTCGTCCGATAATGTGTACGTAATTGCGTATGGACAATCATTGTCTGCTGATAAAATAGTTATGCGGGCAGAAAATATCGTCCGCGATTTGTTATTCGCAAATTTACTAATATTTATGTTGCCTATTGTGATTGCGATTGAAAAATTATATTTTTGCGGTCTAGAAAATTTGAATTTTTAACATTATGGATTATGATAGTTACGCCCAAGAAATCTCTCGGGCAACACTTTTTGAAGGATCAAAACATTGCTCGGGCAATTGCTGAAAGTTTAGACGTGAAGTCTCCCACAAGGGTGTTGGAGATAGGTCCCGGTATGGGGGTCTTAACCCAATATTTATTGCAGAATGAGCTTATTGACCTCAAAGTTGTGGAACTGGATTCAGAATCCGTTGACTACCTGAACATTAATTTTCCTGCCTTGCAAGGTCGTATTTTAGCGGAGGATTTCCTCAAGTTGGATTTAAATAAGGTTTATCCGGAAGGTGATTTCTATGTCATCGGAAATTATCCGTATAATATTTCCAGCCAGATATTTTTCAAGGTGCTTGAACACCGCGACCGTATTCCGGTTTGTTCCGGCATGATCCAGAAGGAGGTGGCCGAACGTATGGCTTCCAAGCCAGGCTGTAAGGCTTATGGCATTTTAAGTGTCCTGATGCAGGCATTTTATGATATTGAATACCTATTCACTGTGCATGAGTTCGTTTTCGACCCTCCACCCAAGGTGAAGTCCGCGGTTATCCGTATGCGCAGGAATGGTGTGAGTTCTCTTGGTTGCGATGAACCGTTGTTCGTCCGTGTCGTCAAGACCGCTTTCAACCAACGTAGAAAGATGTTGCGTAATTCGTTGCAGACCCTTTTGGGTAAGGACAACCCGGTCTTCTCCGAGACCGTTTTCACAAAACGTCCGGAACAGTTGAGTGTCGCCGATTTCGTCGATTTGACGAATCTGGTGGAAAAAACGATGCCGAAGGATTCGGCTAACGCAAATCTGTAATACACAATGGATAATAACAATAAACAACAGGTACGCTTATTCTATTTTGAGAATGGTCGGCTCAAGATAGCGAGGGATATCTCCGTGCTGAAGGAGATTCCTTTGAGCAATTTCGTGTGGATCGATTTGAACCATGTGGCGCCTGATACGGAGTCCCAGCTGGAGCAATTCCTGAAAATCTATATTCAAGAGGAGGAGGAGATGGAAGAGATCGAGATGTCTTCCCGTTTCATCGAGACGGAGGACACCTTGGTGGCTAACGCCAGTTTCTTGCTCGACTCCTACGAGAAGGAGACGGTCTCATTTATTTTGAAGAATGGTATATTGGTTTCCGTCCGTGAAAACGATTATCTGAAATCTTTCAACGATACGGTGAAGAAGCTCTTCGCCAACCCGCGAAACTATCCGACAGGCTTCCACATCTTCGTGGCGCTGCTGGAGACTCGTGTGGAATATGACGCTGACATGATTGAGGAGGCTACACTTGATATTACCAAGTTGAGCCAGACTTTGACGGTGGCGGAGGATGTCGATGAGAACATATTGTTGGAAATCAAGAACATGCAGGAGCGTGTCATGCACTTGCGTGAGAACGTGGTGGATAAGCATCGCGTCGTCTCCAGTATTCTCCGAAGCGATCTTCTTCCGCAGGAGTTGGTGCCTCGCTTGAATATGGTGATCAAAGATATCAACTCTCTTGTGGAGCATATCAAATTTGGTTTCGATCGTCTGGACTACTTGCAGGATACCTTCCTCGGTTTGGTAAACATCGAGCAGAATAAGATCATCAAGATATTTACCTTGGTTTCTGTGATATTTACGCCGCCGACCTTGATAGCGAGCATTTATGGCATGAATTTCGACTTCATGCCGGAACTGCATTGGCAGTTCGGTTATCCTTTGGCGATCGTCTCCATGATTTTGGTGGGCGCCGGTGTCGTCATTTGGTTTAAAAAGAAAAATTGGTTGTAAACGAATAATTTATAGCTATGGCTGAAACGAACTTTGTCGATTATGTGAAGATTTATTGCCGCTCGGGTAAGGGTGGCGCGGGCTCCGCACATTTGCGCCGTGAGAAGTACATTCCGAAGGGTGGTCCCGACGGTGGTGACGGAGGTCGTGGTGGTCATATCATCTTGCGTGGTAATAAGGATTATTGGACGTTGATTCACTTGAAGTTCGAACGTCATGTGATGGCGGGAAATGGTGAGAATGGCGGACAAAGCCGTAGTTTCGGCGCAGACGGTGAGGATAAAATCATTGAGGTGCCTTGCGGAACAGTGGTCTATGATGCGGATAACGGGAAGTTCCTTTGTGACATTACGTCTGACGGTCAGGAGGTGATTCTTCTGAAAGGTGGGCGTGGTGGCTTGGGTAACTGGCATTTCAAAACCGCTACGAACCAAACGCCTCGTTTCGCTCAACCGGGCGAGCCTGCCATCGAGAAGAACGTTATCCTTGAATTGAAGGTTTTGGCGGACGTCGGTCTTGTGGGCTTCCCTAATGCGGGAAAATCGACGCTGCTCTCTTCCGTCTCTTCCGCTAAGCCTAAAATCGCTAACTATCCTTTCACGACGTTGGAGCCTAATTTGGGTATTGTCGCCTATCGCGACCAAAAGTCCTTCGCCATGGCGGATATCCCGGGTATTATTGAGGGCGCATCCGAGGGTAAAGGACTCGGATTACGTTTCTTAAGGCATATTGAGCGTAACGCTATTTTGCTCTTCCTTATCCCTGCCGATTCGGAGGATATCTTGAAAGAGTATGAAATCTTGCTGAACGAGTTGGAACAGTATAATCCGGAATTGTTGGAGAAACAGCGTATTTTGGGTATCTCAAAAAGCGACATGCTGGATGAGGAGATGATGGAGGGTATCCGCAAGACGTTGCCACAGGATGTGCCGAGTCTCTTCTTCTCTTCCATCACAGGTTTCGGTCTGACGGAACTAAAAGACCTTATCTGGAATGAGTTGAGTAAGGATGTGGATCGCCATATGACCATGACTCACCGCTCTATGGAGGTGGATGATACGGAGGATGATGAGGATGAGGAGATTGAACTCGACGGTGATGATCTTGAGTTAGATTGGGAAGATGAAATAAAGTAAAGTAAAATAGGAATATGGATATCGGACCTCGTCTTTTTTTTAAAATCCTAGGGATTATCGTTGTATTGTTGGTCTCTTGGTATTATAAAACTAAAAAATCTGATGATGAGAAGGATGATCCCGAAGATCAGTTTGATGATCATACGCAGGAGATTTTCATGGGAAAATCGTTGTCCGTCGAGACAGAATCTGTTCCGTCGGTTGATGATAATTTGAATTTTCAATATGTGGATGCCTATGGCGGTGACACAGATGATCTGAAGGTTCGTCTCGCCCAATTCTTGGGTTGCCCATGCCTTTATTTGCCGCCATGTGAGAGTGTGGCGGATATCATCGAGTTTTATGAGAATCAACGGAAAACGGCGGGCAAATTTACTGTTCCTTTGCTAATTGGGGTAAATCAGGAGTTGTATGACACGATGTGCCACAATGCCGACCCCGAGTTCGTCTCTTGGGAACGTTCGGAAGAGCAGGTGCTCCAATTTAGGGAATCAATTTTGTCAAGGAAGGTTAAAAAGGGTAGTGGTGAGGATTATCTCTTGAACAGAGGGTATAAATCTGATCTTATGGAGTTATTACCTCAGAGTAATGGCAAGTTCGGTCTTGGTCAGATGGCGGATCTTTTGATAGATCCAAGTACGGAAAAGACTGTTCCTCTTTTGTTGGCTCAAATCCCTGTGGATGAGGCATGGAAAGTCTTTGCGTGGGCTCCTTGTTCGGGTAATTTGGATCTGTCATTGGACGATCTTCTCTCTGTGGCGTGTTATTGGAAGTTTGTCTATTCTGCTGTCCCGATGGCGATACTGAATCCTTCCACGATTTTTTTCTATGTGACGGATATGGAGAAGGTTGAGGGTAAATCCCAAAGAATACTTTGTGAACATAGGACGATTTGTCCGAATTTGTCAAGTGAAAAAGATTTGTCTTTCTATTTGTATATGCTTGAGAATTTGAATGTTTGGACATTCAAAAATTCATAATGGATATCAAGCCCTTTTTCGGGGCATGATATCCTAATCTTACTTTCTCATGGTGTGGAAGTGTGATTTTATTCGATTTTCTTGTTGATTCGATAATAAAAGACGTTTCCTTTCTTGTTTTTGTAATTTTCTCCTTAAAAAAAAAGGTCGAGAATGTTGTATATTTCAAATAAAAAAATTATATTAGTGTAAACGATAGTTGATAACGATGTTTGGATGATGTTATAGCTGATGATTAGATGAATTGAAAGATGGGCAATGTATGACGTTTGTATGTGATGGCGACTTCAGAAGAAGTCCCCATAGTAAATGTTTCTAAAGTTTATGAAAGGAGACCGATTATGAATACGAATAAGTTTATATTTCCGATAGTGTTATTAGGAATTGTGTCATCTTTTTTTTCTTGTACAGATGACAAAGGTAACGTTTTGGAAGACGGAATGGATCGTGTGTCTGACAATGTGGCACCGGAAGTGTTCTACCATTGCATGATTTCGAATGCGGACGAATTGTTTGCTTTCGCGCAGCGGGTAAATGGTGGCGAGGTGAACTTGAATGCACGATTGATGAATGATATTGAAATCACAAATCTAGAATGGACCCCAATCGCACATAAGGCTGCTCTTGCTGCTATGCAGGCGGAGGGTAAGTATGAGTCTGCCTATAATGGTATATTCAACGGAAACGGACATCGAATCGTCGGAATGAAAATAACTGGCGAAGAGAATGATGCGGCCGCATTTGTCGGTATGTTGGGTCCTTCGGGTATCATACAAAATGTGAATTTCACCGATTTGAATGTGAAAGCTGGTAGTGGTGTCGCCGCTATATGCGCATTCAATCAAGGTCAGTTGATCTCTTGTGCTTCTGTTTCGGGTACGGTTTCGGGTTCCGCTGATGTGTCCGGTGTCTGCGCCTACAATTACGGATTGATCAAACATAGTTTCAATCAGGGTATTGTTAAGGCTGATGAGTATGCTGCAGGTATTTGCGCTGAAAACAAGTTGGGTTTGATCGTGGAGTGTGAGAATGTGGGTGAAGTGGTCGGACTGCATGAGGGCGCCTCTGGCGGTATCGCTTGCGTGAACGAACATTATGTGGTCAATTGCAAGAACTCAGGAAAAGTGAGAGCGGGCTTTACCGACGAGGGTGTCGGCGGCATCTGCGCACAGAATCGAGCTTATATTTATAATTGCGTGAATGCGGGTGTTGTTGAAGGCGGAATGAATTCTGTCGGTGGAATATGCGGAAAACTTTATGGCGAAAATCGTGCGGAAATTCGTAATTGCGTCTCTTCTGGTGCTGTTCAGCCCGTGAAGAAAGAGAATGTCGGCGCTATTTGCGGATGGGCGAGCGGTTCATGTGAACTTGTGAATTGCTATTATGCGCCTGAGACTAGCCAAATCGTCGATGTTTTGGGTGGTCAGCCTGCCAATTCCTCCACGATGTGCACCTCTGTTCGCGCATACTTGAATGAGTGGGTCGATGAAAAGGGTGAGTTCTTCATCTCGACTTTGCGCGGACGTTATCCGATTCGCCTCTCCACTTGGAAGGCGGAGAATAGGGAATTGACTTTTTAATCGGTTGTAAAGATATATGTTTGCCGAATTAAGCGACAAATGTGGCGTGACCACCTTTTTCACCGACCGTGAAGGCGGGGTGAGCAAGGGTGGTTACGCCTCTTTTAATTTAGGCCTCTTCTCGGGAGATACCCGGGTGGACGTTGAACGTAATAGGGCGCTTCTTTGCGAGGCGCTGCATATTCCTTTACGAAATTTAGTGGTACCCAATGAGGTGCATGGAAACAGGGTGATGGCGCTGACGGAAGAGTCTCTCCTGATTCCGGAAGAGGAGCGTGACGGTTTGACGACTGTGACGAAGATGGATGTATTCTATGCATTTATGAATTGGAATGCCGACTTTACGGTTGAATTCAGTGAAGCAGTCGATATGGATTCGGTTGGCCTTGCCGGAAGTTATAGCGGAAGGGCATTTGCCTTTGAATTCGGAGCTTTTAAATATAATATTGAAGATTCCAATGCAGAAAGAAGGGAGCGAAATACAATGATGAGAAGCAGAAAACTCGTCACCTGCAAGCGGAGAATGACTTCTTTAGGAGTGAGAGCGACCGCTTCCGAAAGGATTTGTACAATCATGTTGTTAGACATCGACAATTGAGCGAGAAATCAAGCAAGAAGCTGAGCAAGGCAAGTTCTTACATCAATCATCTTGAAAAGTTGCTCAAAGACA
>CALCUH010000038.1 GCA_937907165.1 uncultured Bacteroidales bacterium
GGAATTAAACGGGAAGAACATCTCCGTCACTTCTCAACTTTTGAGCGTTCCTTATGCGTTGTTCGCTCAGAAATCCCTCGTGGCTGAGAAAGTGGATGCGGATTTCTTACAGGAAATGATTGATTCGCGAATCAAGAAGGCATTCGCGGAGAGGGATTCTGCCACGAGGGTGGCTGACTCCATCGCAGCGGTTGAGGATTCCATTGTTGCGGCGAAACTGGATTCCATCGCAGCAGTTGAGGATTCCATTGCGGCGGCAAGGGCTGATTCCATTGCGGCGGCAAAGGCCGATTCTATTTTATCGGCAAAACTAGACTCCATTGCGGCGGCAAAGGATTCGGCTGATAAGGAACTTTTGTCTCAATCGGCTGCTAAAAATGGTGTGTTGCCAGGAAAATTCTCTATCGGAGAAAATAATATGGTCCATTTCTCCAAAGGTGTGTTGCAATACCATGAGAAAAAGAATATTTGGAGGTTCGCACAATCTCAATTTGACACGATAGGCAGAAGCTATAAGGATTATTGGATGGCTCCTGTCGATGATTGGGTCGACCGTTTCGAGTTCGCAACCGGAGGAAACTATTATCCGGAATCTCCGTACTATTCCATTCCCTTCACTAGAGATATGAGTGACTCTTATCTCTTTGAGTCTGATTGGGGGTTAAATCCTATTATTAATGGTGGCAACAAGTCGGATCAATGGTTTACTCTCTCATGGCTTGAATGGGAATATCTTTTCTATGAAAGAGCTAATGCGGATAGTCTATATTCAAAGGCCACTGTCGATGGAATGAAGGGGTATGTGCTTTTACCGGATGCGTGGCTGACGCCAATTGACGTCAAATTTAAGCCTAGGGCGTCTGACACGGTTAACGTATATGACAAAATCGCATGGGCGAAGATGGAATCGTTGGGAGCTGTTTTCTTCCCTGCTACTGATTATTGGTCTAATATGGGTGAGGGACCGTATTTGCATTTCAATATAGACCATGAATATCCTGTTAATTCGGGCTTGTTTGATTATGAAAATAACTTTGTGGTTAATGAAGGTAGTATTAGAACTCCTAAAAGTGTTCGTCTGGTAATCTCTGATAACAAGGCTGGCGATGTTATGGGCGGAGAACCTGTCGAGAATGAGGATTGTGAATACGGCGATGTGCCTCCGATAGTGCCGAATAATTATTTGCCGGATGATAATGCCGATCTTACGAATGTGGATATGACGGAAGGCTTGCTTAATGGTAAGTTCTCTGTCTCTGATTCCCGACAAATCTCCTTCTCTCAAGGTAATTTGCAATATAATTCCGAAAAGAAAGTTTGGCGTTTCGCCGAAAAGCAATATGAAAAGATTCAAAAACAAGGCTTTTGGAGTTCAAACGCAGATGTGAAGGATGGCTGGCGTGATGTTTTCTGTTGGGCATCTTCTGGTTATGCGTGTGATCCGGAACATGTTTTCTGGTATGATGATGCTTTCGGTCTTGGTCAAAATGATATCGCTGGCACAAAATATGATTGGGGTGTTAACAATGCGATTTCTAATGGTGGTAATGTGCCAAACATTTGGCGTTCTCTTACGAAAGACGAGTGGAAATATCTTATGAGTAGGAAGAAAGAGGATAAACCACTTTGTTTCCCGGCTGTGGTTAATGGTGTGGATGGAATGGTCCTTTTACCTGACAATTGGTCTTCTTCCCTTGATTTCTCGTATGTGGATCAAATATCTGACGTGTATGAATGGAAGGGTTATGATAATAATGTGTTTGATAAAGCACAATGGTCTAATATGGAGACACAAGGTGCTGTTTTCTTGCCAAGTGCAGGTCTGGCGGCTTTCAATTACGTATTTGATGCTGCTGATGTAGGCGCTAGCTCTTGGTATGATGGCGGATATTGGTCGTCTTCCGCAGATGGAAAAGAAAAAGCCTGTGTGATGCGGATAGAAGTGCATTCTTTTGGCGAAACTTATGAAAACTTTAATCGGTCTTTGTATAGGGTCGACGCAATAAGTGGGGTGTCATCTCGAGGCGTAGGTTATTCCGTCCGTTTGGTTCGTGATGTCAAATAATGATTTCTTCGGGTGATGCTCGAAGTCGATTTGACACGAAATATTAGAATTATCTTATGTAAGATGCGCGGTGTTATGGCCGCGCATCTTTTTTGGCATCATATTGATAATAAAAATCGTTGTGTGGTTGATTTTTATTAGTAATAAAATTAATTTTGCGGAAATTTGATAATCGTTTGGTGTTGTTAGTGTGTGCATTGGATGGTCTTTTGAAAAGCATCGTTCCATTATCGGATGCAGGTGAAGTCACACGGTTTTTATTGTTGTTGTCAAAACGAATCATATAGAGGTTGGAAGGAGTGTCCCGTGTTCTTTTCTTGCGGGTGTTATGTGTTTATTTTCCTTCGCCGACGAAATATGTGATGATTTATTATCAACTTATTATTTGTTCATATTATGCTAAAACATTTTTTATCGCTGACGGTGATGTTTGTTTTTCCGTTTCTGTGCCACTCCCAGGCGAACGTCTATAGTTCGGCGGCGGAGAAGTCGCAGCCGGATATGAGCATTTCCCATGTTGTGGGCAATGTGGTGAACTTGGAGTCGGAAGACGGTTCTCTCTCCACGGGTGCTCTTGTCCAGTACAGTGTCGCTGTGGTCACCGGAATGGATG
>CALCUH010000039.1 GCA_937907165.1 uncultured Bacteroidales bacterium
CACTAAAAGTAACAATCCAGCTATTAAAAGCGCTTTAAAATTTTTCATATCTTTTAAATTTTTAATTATTAACACAATATTATTTACCGCATGGCACCAAAAGGAATTCCGCGGAGACGCTCTCGTCATTTTTCTTAACCCTCACACTCTTGTTTCCGGTGTGCGAGTGTTCGGAGTCGACCTCCACATTTTGCAGAGAGAAGTGCGGAGTATAATCATCCACATTCAAATCCACATCCTCAAAGTTAGAAACGCCCAACTCTTTGTATTCACAATTAGCGGAGACCGCCATCGGAAGGGTGAAATTGTAGCCGTACTGAGCGGCGGAATAGCGATTCAAAGCATCCCTAGACTCCAACTCGAAACCATACGGGCTGAATTTCGTAACTTCAGCAGCGAATGTCCAACCTTGTTTATCCTTCTCCCAATCCAACAACTTACTGTTCTTCGTATTCTTATAGAATGAAGAGAAATCAGCGAACGTACCATCCTTACGGATGTTGGTGTTACGGTTGTAATTAGACTGCAATCTAGGAGTTTGATAAACCCAAGAACGCTTCACACGATAATTACCCTTTTCGCCGTTCAAGAACGGATTAGCGCTATAAGCTTCATTAGTTTGGGAATACTGGTCGCAAAGAGACTCACCCCATCGAGACTCGTACTCGACCGCACCGGCATTGACCACATCCGTAAATACAAGTTTGCCATTCTTTATCGGATTGGAAAGCATCGTGAGAGACTCCACCGGAATTGATTGTTGATTTCTGTGGCCGGAGCGGATGATCTTGACATTTTTGTGTGATCCTTCAATAGGATTACCCGCCTTGTCAATGACATTCAGACGCTTATTCACATGATCAACAGACTCGACCCAAGCTCTACCATCGTAATCACTCATAGTCAACTCATCCCCTTCGCAGAAGACATCAGTAAGATCTTTTGAATTGTCGAAATTGATTTCACTAGTCTTAAAGCCGACATTTTGGAAAGCAGGCGCCATACCGTTCTCAGCCCAATGGGAAGGCAAAGAGAAGCTATAGATAGAATCATTGAATTCGTTGACAGTACGAGTCAACAACACTTGTCCAGTCTCTTCGTCCCACGCCATATTTTTGGTCTCGACCATTGATCCGAGATCCTTAGCCACAACCTTATCGAGAATACCATAATGGGTAACTGCCTTAGTGCAGGTGATAGAACGGAAACGGGTCTCTTGCGCTGAACCGGAAGGCCATACGGTTATACCTGGTATGGCGATAATACCGAAGACGGATAAATCCAAATTCCCCTTAAGCGCATTGCTTGAAACGCGAGAGAAGTTCTCCCTTTGGTCAAAAACCATATCAATTTCCAAACCAGCCTTAGTCTTATCCTTAACCTTTCCATCCTTTGAAATAGTGGTAAACTCATTCAAAAGAGATTTTGAGTTAGTAGTCTTATAGAAATACTCCACAGAAGAAATTGGCTTGTCGCTATTATTCGGATAGACGTAGGAAGCTTTCTCCTTACCATGCATATCGTTTAACTCGATGGAATAACTCTGAGTAACGGTCAAGTAATCATGAGTATTTTTGCTAAATACTCGAACAAAATTGCTTGTCACATCCTCAAATTCATGTTTAGAGGCAGCATGACAGTAAATAGGGAAATCCTTAGCAGTATAAAATTCATTGACCACCGACCCTGTCGCATTGCGTTGAACGCCGTCATGTTGTAACGGTGTAACAGTTACCCGACTATAACCGACAGAAGGGTTAGGGAAGAACATCTCACCATATGGCTTTTCAGTCAAATAGGAATTATCAGGGGCAAAACGGACAGTCTCATGAGTTATAACTGGTTCACGTAATGCGCTCTCTTCATTACCAATAAAAGGTTCGCTAATAGCGACTCCGCTACTGATTACGGTACCGGCAGGAATACCAGGATCGTTACCATCCGCAATTTTAGTGTAAGAGTATTCCTGACCATAAGCGAAATTACGAGATTCGTCTCCCACCATGGTACCCCACTGGTCATCGATTGTGATTTTCTTCACACGGAGACCACCACCTTTTTTCGCATAGGTTGGTTCTTTCAAACGGAGGAAAGAATGGGAAAGATCCACAATATTACAATATCCCTTCGACATTATAAATTTTTCGACTCCGCCAAAACGAGAAGCAATATCGGACATTTGTCCTAACATTTTTCTCAAAAATTCAATTCCCACATTAGCATCATCTTCATAAACATCGCCTTGGAGATATAATTCGGGACGATTTAAACGAACATATTGAATAGCGGCTTTCAGTATAGGATTAATAGCATCACCCCTATCACCTAACGTAGCATCCTTAAGACGGATAAAGGCTAATTTCTTGGGCATGGATTGATCCTCCTCTGTGTATGTCCTCAATTCGATAGAATTGAAATCTATATTAGCATACCCAGAAACATATTCATAATTCTCTTTTTCAGCAGTTAAATTGACCAAACACTTAAAGAACACCTTCTCAATTTTGTCGGAACCCTCTCCAATGTATTTCTTAATGAAATCACTTTTATCTTGAGCGAACGAAGCGTCAACTACCACAGTATTAGTGCCATAAAGCGTTATGGCAGGTTTGAAATTTTGATCGGAAAAACCAAAATAAGGTTTAAAATTTTCTCTATTATTGTAATTACAAAAACCGACTATCTCGGCCATCTGTGCGGCACGTTTATCCTGGACAAAGGCATAGTCATCAGACTCGTAATCAATAGCAATCTTACCACCAGAAGGCAATTGGATAGATTTCAAACTCCATGCGGCAACATTTTTGTCCACATTTCTATTCAAAAGGGATAGGTTCTCTTCCTGTGAAGAATTCAAGTTAACGTTGTCAACCCTTTGAACTTTTTCATTTCCATTCTCCGCTATTTCCTTGATGAAATTTCTTTGGGAAAGGAACGGATTTTCGAAAGAGACATGATTGGAATAAGAGCCCCATCTATCCATAGCGCCCTCTTTGTAATCAGGATTATCAAGATTTTGAATGATACCGGATTTATCGTTTTCATCCACATAAGAGAAAACATAAGGACTCTTCTCCGCCTTTTTTGAACCCATGTAACTGAAAGAGATACTTTTCAATGTAAGTTTACCGCTCTTAGAATAGGAGTCTTTTGAAGTAGTGTTTTTATTAGCAGGATTATTCTTACACAAAGAGTAATCATAATGGAATTTTACCGTCTGAATAGGAGTACCGGATTCATCATATCCTGTTTTTGTCTGGTTTCTCACGAACAGCGCAATGGAATCCAAACGCATTAACGTATTTCTTGAGATATTTTTGTCATCAGTCGTTAACTCAGATAGAGCCTCGTACGCATCATCACGAGAAGAGTAGTAGAAACGGGCCACATGATTCTTCGACTCGATGGAATGGATATAACAAATCTCCTTCTCACCAAAGATATAAGATCCCTTATCGTCTTTAGAAGTACTTTTTGCTGATTCATTGAATGACACATAATCGCTATTATACGGATTCCTCCAACGATAATTTTTTTCCATCTTTGCATAGTTGAACTTGGTATAGGAACCTAAATCGTTGGGTGTAGGTCCGTTGCCATCAACGTCAACATAATCAGAAGAAAGGAGAGCTGTCAATTGATAAGCATTCGCATAAGCAGGTGTTGAAGTACAATTATAAAATTGATCCTTTCCTACTTGATTATTTGTAGATGCATCGTCCTTTGAATATTTTACCAATTGAGAGATTCCAAGATCATCACTACCCTGAACATTGTTCGGATCATTTTTCTTATCAACATTAAACGAAACCTCTTTCTGTTTCATATTATATGTCTGGTTTCCGAAGACATAACGATTACCATCTGAACTGGTAACCGTTATTTCAGAAATATGGTGTTTCTTTCTAATATCAGAATTACGAGAAAAAGTTATAGGTTCAGAAAATTTGCCATAGGAATCCATCGGATATAATACCATATCTTTCTCCAATCCATTTTTTTGAGCCTCTTCAACTGTTAAGTAGGTGAAACTAAGATTTCGTTTAGCACGCGCTTCTCTTTTTATCTTTTGGATTTCAATATCATTATAATTTTGATCCTTTAAACATTTCGCATTTTGTTCTTTATCATCTTTAATATCTACATATACAGGGGCAACACCATAAATTTGATTATAATAATCATCATCATAGGCAGAGAAATCGGAACTGTTTTTAAAATATATATGTTCATATAAATTTCCATCTTGTTCCCCATTAAAAGAATAATTTTTATTCAATGCGCCAGCACCTTTTTCCCAACATCCAGAATAAGAATATTGATTAGAGAACGCAATATTGGCGCCGCCCTTGAAAGTTTGTCCACCACCTAAGTCAACACCGCCTGACCCATCTCCTGAATGGTTTTCACATCGAGCATCATAAACCATACTAACATCCCTGAAGGGTCTAAACATTCCAGATACACCTTGACAAGATACGTTAAAAATATCATAAGTCATCTGTGTAAATGGCAATACAGGAGTATATTTATTATATGTTGCATCTTTTTCCCTATTGAAATCATGCAAAGCGGTTTTATCAGTTATTCCTTTGTCAGAATAGATATATCCAAACGCAGGGGATGATTTCTTCTCTATATCAAGATACTGTGTCGTAAAATAGCCAGAAACACCTACCTTAGCATTATTTAAAGCAACCTCTGCTCCTGTTCCAAAGTCCAAACTGACTCCGACAGAACGATAAGAATTGGAAAGTTGAGGAACATAAGTATGGTTTCCAACTGGAATTGAAGAATTTGATCCCCAAGAACCATTGTAGGTTCGGTCTTCCACTTCATTTGATTTTTCATTTATTTCTTTTTTCACTTGACTTGAACTAAAGTCCATAGAAATGGTCTTATTTCGTAATCCCGAACGAGAATTTATCGGCAACCCGAAAGTAAGACTTCCGTCAAATGATTTATTTACATCGTTTTTTTCTTTATAATATTGACTCAAATTTTGCCCTAATTTAGCGGATGGTGTCAAAGAAAGGCCGCTCTCGGTACCACTTTTTATATCCAAGCCCAACCTTCCCCATAAATTTAATTTAGACACTAAAGTATCAACACCATCTGCACTCTCGCCTAATCCAAATTTCTTAAGAGAACCAGATAAACCAATATTAACACCAAGTTCAAGGCCTATACCAGAATAATTATTATAAAACAAGGAGGCAGAAGTTTTAATATCAAGCCACTCGAATCCAAGAGATTCAGGTTTAATACTTCCGGCCACACCAGCTGTCCAATTAGGTTTAATATGTGTTTCGGTCTCTATCTTATCCTCACCATTGAAATCGTCAGGAATACCACGGACAACACGGGTTATGACACCACCCGCATTCAAAGTCCAACCAAGTCCTACCATACTAGCTTGGTCCTCAACGCCAATACCAGAAGAATAACTAATATTAATTGGATAACCATCAACCTCCATCAAAGGAATATTATACTGGAAATCTCCAGTAAAAAGATCAACCATTTTATCCACCCCAGCGGGAGTGAAAGAATTAAACTCTGGTTGTGAAGGACCACCAGTCACCGCCCAAACACTTATTGAAGGCAAAATAAACTGAGTCGTCAAAACCACCGATAAGACTTTTATCCAACGGCTTTTCCTAATTAAAGACAACATATAATTATAATATTTAAATTTTACTATTCATTAATTAATCGCATGGATTACAAGGGTCACAACCATCTACCTGAATCTTTTTTGTGACGGAAACCGCAGAAGAAGGATCACACTCCCTATGACGAACTGATAATGTCACATCAAACTCACCTGATTTAGGGAAATAGAATGATACTGTCTTACCCATTTCATTTAATTGGTTATTAGTCGGAGAACTCCATGTATAAATCACGTCTGAGCCCAAGTCTTTAGCCGTGAAGGTAACCTTACATTCATCTTCTTGATATGTAAAATCGACTTCCTTACCCATTACCAAAGAACGAACAACAATATCCTTTTTCTTCAAACAACCATCTTTGAGACCCTCGACAGTTAATGTCACACTATCTTGTCGGAGGATGATTTCAGGAGAAGCACAATCCGCGCAAGAAAGGCCATCTGACGGCGTCCACCTATAACGATCGGCACCATTAGCCTCCAACTTCACTTTCGCGCCTAAACACTCATCTATTTCACTCTCGACATCAAGGTCAAAAGTAGGTTTTACTATTAAGTTGACAGTTCTTGTCAAAACACAACCACCCTTGGTACGGATTTTTACCGAATAAGAAGAGCGAGAACCGGAAGCGACCGGATTCTTAATGGTTGGATCGCTAAGACCTTCAGCCGGGCTCCAAAGATAAGACGAACCACCTTCTGCGTGGAGTTGGACAGAATCGCCATCACAAACGACACTCTTCGACGCTCTAGCATAAACAAACTTATCGTCAACACTCTTCACCAACACACTCTTCGTGACTTTCGTTCCGCACCAGGACTGCAGATCAACGTAATAGACGCCAGGAGTAGAAACAGTAATAGATGCGGAGTTACCAAGTTCATTGATGTTCTTATCGGTTTCTTTCTTATACCAACGATAGGATACTCCTTTCGCGTTAGCAATCAAATTTACCGTCGAACCACTTTGACAAATATGTTTATACGCTGGCATATCGACAACCGGTTCAGGACATGTATTATCAATCGAATCACATTTATCGGAATCATCTATTTGTCCGGCTTTATTATTTAAAAAGATTGACAACACACTGGCATCAAACTTATATGGAGTCAACGCACACGAAGAAACGCTTTCGAAGTTTTCACCACAAGGGACAGTCAAAGAAAGAGAAATAGAATCAACCTGAGAAAGCACTCGTGATACGTTGACCAAGAAGGCGATCATGTAAGATTTACCACGATCTAAATATACCGATTCTTCAGATCTTAACGTTAAGAGTTGTTGATTAATTGCCAAATTAGCGTCATTCACATTTGATGCGAATTTATAATTACCATCACAAGGAGCATTAAAAATCGCGGACATTATCATGTACTTAGGAGCGTCTGAAGGTATCTTCGCAGAGAAGTCATTCGACACAACAGAACCGCTAATGTTATTGATCAAACAACTGCCAGAATTTGAAGAAGATGATGACGAAGAATTAGCATACGAAATCGAAGTGACCATAACACCCTTCCCTTCAGAACGGTCAACATTTGGCAAATCAATTAATCTATACACATTGCAATCCTCTCCTATCTTAACACTATAATAATATTGTCCGGCAGAAAGTCCTGAGATAGAATTGCCCGTACCAATGGACCTAGATTGGCTATCGAACCACTCAATAATAGGCGCCACCTCTGAATCATCATTAACATCCACATTCACTGAGAGTTGACCATTGGAATCACAATCAGGATATTTATCTACCGACACCCACACATTTTCAGCACATTGTTGGCAATCTCCCGTAACAACCCGTAATGTATCTTCCACTTTAGTAATTACGCCATTATTATCGCAAGTGACAGTCACAACGTAATAAGTAGTATCTTGGGAAGGACGAACAAAAATGGATTGAGAAGAGGCTCCTGTATTCCACGAATATGAGATGACACCCGCAGGATGGTTAACCACTTCAGCCTTCAACCTTACTCCAGCCTCTTTGCAAACGAAGGATTCCCCTTTAATGGAGACGGAGAAAGGACCGTCCCCCATCGGCACATGAATATTCGAGCAATCATTAATCGTATAAGAAGCGGCCACCGTATCCCTATCGCTAGGACGGGAAGAGTCCCAAACCACTAATTTACGAGAAACCACATAAGGTTCTGTCAATGGGAAAACAGGATGGATAGCCACCGGTAGAGTTACGACAGGGTTTTGAGAAGAGAATAAAGAAAGTGTGCCAGAACCTGAAGCAGGAGCAAGCCACTCATAATTATAATTACCGGACCCACCGGAAACTCTCACCTTCAATAACACGCTATCTTTCATTTCAAATATGGAATCACAAATTCTCAATTGGGAAGGTTGCGATTGGATACCGCAAAAACCACAATTATCAGAAACCTCAGTTCCCCATTTATTGCTTGAAGCGGCGCCGACTGACTTGCAAACATTGAGATGTTCAGTAGCTATTTGCGCAACATTAATCGTTGCCATGGAACCTGTATAATGGAAACATCCACTACCACAAATAAGACCTCTCAATGACTTTGTATGATCATTACCAATATTATCTATATTATTCACATTGGTGACAGACCCAGCCTCAAATGCGAACATTTCAGCTTTAGGATTGTTTATCTTGCCAAATTTGTCAGCATTAAGAATACCGTAATTTGTGAATTTCACATCATAGTCATTGACGACAAGAGCCGCACTGATATCCATCTTACCCAAATTGATGACGGCAGCTTTGTGATTCATCGTCAAACCACCCACAACCGTCAAATGACCTCTATTGTAAATTTTGGTTGAGTCCTGCAATGCGAAATAGTTATTCTTGTTTAAGGATGACTCGATAATAACATTCGCACCTCTATCAATCAACAACGAACCATTTTGACCCAAAGCATTGGCTTCCGGGCGAATGGTAATCGGACCATTTCCTGACAAAATCAAGGTTCCCTTGAAATTATAACTCATTATAATCGTCACCGGGACATCGGATTCGATGCGCATTGTAGCGTTTTTCTCAAAACCTCTGATAGAACGAGTGATATTAGATACCGTGTTGAGCCAAATATAGGTGGCATTACTCTGGAAATTATGCCATTCATATTCATTCTGAGGGACAAATTCGGTAGCGTTGTCCACCATATAATCCGCATCCCCCAAATCAGGCAATCCGCAAAAGGCGCCTTCAATCGTATCAGAAGATGGAGTAGATGAAGACGAATTACAAGAATCCGCCACCGCAACACTAACGGTGAACTGTTGTCTCTGCATCGTTCTTCTATCAGTCACCCATACATCATACAAATTTCTGCCAATAGAAGGCGATACACTGACGAAACGAGAGGTGTCTCCGTTAAACCAACGAATAGACAAATTTTCAAAAATAGATTTGTCATCAGAATCGACAATCAAAGTTGTTGAGCTGTACGGGCAAAGTTCTTTGTCACCCTTAATGGTGATAGCAGGTCGGAATATACTATCGTTGAGGGTTATATCTTTTTCACAAGAAACCGATCCCTTTGTTATTGTCACCGAATAATTAGCGTTCTCAGCATTAGGCACAACAATAGATGGAGTAGTTTTGTTGTTACTCCAACGATAGCTGTCACCGCCAATGGCAGTCAGTGTGACATTACCGTTTTTCGTATAAGAAGTGACCGTTGCGTCCATCACATCCACATGGAAAGAAGCCGTATACTCCTTATTAGTTCGAAGATTTGTCACACAGACCACATAAGTTTCACTCTTTGAAGGAGTGACCACAAGAGAAGATACCGTATATGACGGATGGTTGATCCAACGATAAGAGCAAGAGTCACACGCAGGAGACAACACAGCCGTCAACGTCACTGAAGAACCCTTGCATATCACATGATTGCTACCATTGATTGTAAGCGAAGTCGGATCCTGCGCAGTTTCATGACCCGTGACGGAATACGATTGCGTACATTCAAATCCGAACTGATCTTTCACAACCACGCTGTATTCTTTCCTCTCATTAGAGACTTCAATGGATTGCGTGTTAGCCCCATTAGACCATAGATATTCCACACCACCTATTGCCTTTAAAGTAATTTTTCCTGAAGAAGAGACACTTTCAACAGACACACGAACCACATTGACGAAGATGGAATCCATTCCTGCCGATTTCGTCTCTTTATCAGTCACTTTTACCACATACCATCCGGACTTCTCTGGGCGAACCCTTATTTTGCTTGACTCACGTTGTGACTCATCAGATATGTTCCAACTATAGGAATATTTACCGCTTCCGTTCAGACCAGTCACAGACAATTCAATTTCATCACCTTTACATACCGAATATTCCTTATTCGAAGATTCCACCAAAACGTTAAGTGGATCAACAGTCTCGTAGTGATAAGAATCGACATTCAAACTCACTTTACAAGTAGCATTAGCATTAGTGATTTCCACCACATAGGTCTTAGCGGCATTAGAAGAGGATGAGACCCTTATGACGCCGGAAGTACTATTGCCCCAATTATAGGAAGTTCCGCCTACCGCAACCAATTCCGCTTGGTTCTCATTTTGCCAATAAACATCAGCGGACATTACCACCACTTTATTAATCGACATACGTTTTTCACCTGTTTGAGTATCTGTCACGATAACTTTATAATCTACAGTCACCGATTCAGAAACCTGACAAGAAGCATCTTGGGAAATAACAGTCGGATCATCTCCACGGAACCACTCATATGTGAATTCACCGCTACCACCGACAACTACCGGCGTTAAAATCGTTTGAGTCTTGGCAGGCATTCCCCAACAGAGATACTCGTCACGAAGAGAGACACTGAATTCTGAAGATAAGCTATTACCGCCAATCAATATTTCTTCCGTACAAACATTATCAACTGTAAGTGTGCAACTCTTCTGCTCGACAGGCCAATCCAATGAAATGTTGCTACCTTGATATGTTGAACCATCATAATTCCAACTATAATTAGATCCGCCCACACCTAACAAATAAATTTTACCATTTGTGCCGTCCATCTTTTTCTCCACCCAATGACTAGCTGTACGGACGACAACCTTAAAGGTGACTACCTTATGGATTGTATTATCTGAATTAGATATGCTTAAATGATATTCCTGTCCTTTAGCGGGAGAAACAACCACATTCGGGTTGGTGGAATTTAATTCCAACCAACTATAGGAATAATTACCTGATTCAACACCTATCTTAACGGATTCTCCCTTACATATCGTCAAGACAACCAAAGAAGAGTCAGCATTCACAACCGGCACGATAGGGACAACCGGCACAATAGGATCCGGATCATCACCACCGACAGGCTCAACTACCACCTTCGTATTTATCTCTGAATTTTTTTCCACATTGTCTTTCAAAGATATCATACAAAGCGTACCTCCATCTAACCATACAGGTATCATAGAATCCGCAGGTATTGGTTTGACGGTTCTGACTTCACCCAAAACCTCAACTTCCATAGAGTTTGTATTCGTAGTTTTAACCTTGATGGAAGGAACCGTAACCGTGAAAACGGCAGATCCGGAAATATTCAATTTTCTATCCTTTACCACCAAAGCATATTCGCTCGTAGCAGCTACACTATCAGATATGGAAGAGGTATGAGCCGACCCGACATTCCATATATACTCATAATCGCCACTACCGCCACTAACTATCGAGGAGAGTTCGACTTTAGATCCAGGGCATATACTCTGAGGACCTGTGATAATCACTTGGAGCTCTTTCTCTTTAACATATGGAGGAATGGTATCGGTAGACATATACGTCCTACAAGTCACTCCATTTTTAGTCATGTCAACGTAATAAGTCTCTTTTTTATGGGAGAAAGGAACTCTAATGAACGATTCGCTTGATCCGTTGTTCCATCGATAAGAATCGGCATATGTCGCAGTCGCCAAAACACCATCATTCTCTTTGTCATAAGTGATATTGCCATCCAACACATAAACAACAACATCCTTATAACCGATAGAATGGCCGTCTTTGCTCACATAAACTCTATATTTTGTTGTGGAAGATGGACTTACCCATATACCAGATTGTCCTTTTTGGAGTCCATCTGAAATAAATGTTTCCTCTTCACCATCCAACTCATACCATTTGTACTCATACAATCCTATAGAATCGACGAAAACAGACAATCGAGTACGACCACCTTTGCATACCGCACTTTCTCCATTGATCTTAATGTTATACGATTCATAAAGCTCAACTTCAGGAGTCGGATCCACTCCATGTGTTGTATCATCGGGCTGAACATTCCCCATCCCATTACAATCGCTACAATTTTCGTTAAGCACAGCGCCACCGGATTTATTGACACTCTTCGTGTTATCGTATTGGAACGCACGAGAGAAGGTGCTTTCCGTACATAAATATGTCAATTCGTCAACAGGCGTAACGTTGTTTCGACTATTGACAACAAAATTTTCGGTCATACTTATCGGACCCTTCGAGTGCAGACATCCACCATCTCCGTGAATCGGCGCATCTATCTGAGCTGTTCCCTCCACGTCCATGCGCGAATGATTAGCCAAGCAAAGACCTCGATTCCAATCACTATTAATTACCACGTTCCCTTCGACATACACGTGTTTTAAATTAGAAAATACCGCACTATTATTAATGAGAAGATTTCCATAAATTATCACTTCCCCAACATTGACAATGGAAGCTGAAGAATTGAGTTCTACGGAATAATTATTATACCATTTAGCAGCATAGATTTCCAAAGTTCCTTTGTTTTCAATTCTAACGCTATTGTTAAGCCCGCGGATAATTACATGGGCATTTTCACTGATATATATATTACATTGATTGTAAGTACATCTTTCCGTAAGCGTAAAGGTTCCGGAACCACACACATACAATGAAGCCCCGTCCTGCAATGAAATATTATAACTACCAGACCTGGTTATCTTATATGTATAGACATCTGAGTTGTTAACCTTATGAGGAACACTAAAATTATTTTGATTGGACCCGTCACCTTGATTAGGCATTATTTCATTAGGTATCGAACAATCAATGTCTCTAAAAGATCTATCACATTGTGCCACACTCTTTATTGGGAGAACCATTACTCCCCAAATAACCAAAAGTCTGATTATTTTTCCCATTTTATATTATTTATTTATATTTCAATTGACGAAAATTCATGCAAAAATACCCTATTTTCAACTAATATCAAGTGCTTAGTTGATTTTTTTCACAATTTGCATATCATTTTTCTTTTTATTCTATGGTTATCACCATTTTACAAAAGAAAAATTTGACATAATGTCTAAATCTTCTCAAAAAGTTTCCGTTTTTTCAATGTCAAATCAATATAGAATGGAGGAAAAGCAAATAAACCGCATGAAACATAAAAGAAAAAACGGTTATGTATCACGAAAAGACTTCATTTTGGACTTTTTTATGAGAGGGTTCTCAATACCCGAAACTAGTTCCCAGTTTAAATATAGGTAAATACATGGAGACCAATATCACCCCCACAAAAATACCCACCACTACAATCATAAGCGGCTCGATTATACCATTTGCCATACTTGTCTGGTAGTCCACATCGTCCATATATTGATTTTTTAGGCGATTAAAGACTGCGTCAAGCTGGTTCACCTCCTCACCCACCTTTAGGAGAGACAACATCCTTTTATCGTAAATCTTGAATTTCGACAAGCTTTCGTACAATGATTTTCCTTTCATTATCTCCTGCTCAACCACATTCAAAGAAGATTGAATCGGATAAAATGTAATCATTTTTTTTATCAAGCCCAACGCCTGCAGCATAGGGATATGCGCGCTTGTTAGAAGAGACATCGCCAAAGCGAAACGGGCGAGGTACATCTTCCTAACCAGTTCACCGACAAACGGGATGCGGAGAAGAAGATTAGATTTGACCCTATCAAATTTCTTACTATCTCGAACGACGAAATAGAGACATACACCCAAGAACAGAACACCCAATATCGACCACACATGATTAATCAGCAGATTGGAGACGTCTATGACCAATTGGGTCATATAGGGCAAATCATTACCGAATCTGGCAAAAACATCCTGAAACATCGGCACCACAAATATCATCATAAAGACGACTGCTATGACGGCGACACACAAAACAAATAAGGGATAAGAGAATGCGCTCTTCATCTTCCTCTTTTGTTCTATCCTTTTCGTATAAAACGAGACAAGATCCTTGAGGATATCGTTCAAACAACCGGTTTCCTCCCCAATTTTGATACTATATGTCTCGTAGGCAGAAAATTTCCCGGTTTTCTCAATCGATTCAGAGAGGCTGGAACCATTCACGACATTTTCCCTTATTTGGGAATATACAGCTTTTTCATCTTTCTTAGAGACCTCCTCGTTCATCAGATTCAATGTGCTATGGAGATCAATACCTGAAGAGAGAAGAATATTCAAATCATTATAAAAATTGGCTTTCTTTTTGTCACTAAACTTCTTGTTGCCCCAAGAAAACTCTTTGGTCATTATTCGCTTGACGACATCGGTCCATGAATTGGAATCCTTGCCGTCACGTTTACTCTTCAACTGTTCAATCTTAATTGATGCCATGGTCTATCTGCCTTTCCGCATCCAATTCTAACGAATTGGTTTTGAATATATTAAACGGATATTGTTTTTTATCCAACTCAATGACAAGAAAGAGTTCGTCAATCGTGCCATCGTCCAGAGCCTGATGTCGTGCGGAGGTTCTCTTTTCAGAGACCTTTAAGTGGAATGTGTCAGCGATTTCGTGCACCGTCCTAGCCACATAATCATCCCCGATTTCATACCGTACGTCACCCCTATAAAGAGAACGCACATCAATCGTGCCGGAATGGCAGGAAATCTCATCCGCTTGTCTGAAATCATTGGAAATAGTTGTGTAAAACGCGAGCAGTTCCCGATATTTCTCTTTTTCGGTTTGATAAGAGAACAATTGGTTATATGTGAACCTGAATATGGAGAAGGCTATCCCCGTAATCAATAAACTAATGATCATGGTCACGATAATGTCGGTCAATGTAAATCCCAATAGCCTTTTCATTTTACTATTACCAATTGTTTGAAAGAATATAGTTCCCTCTTACTGTCATCGGTCGCCACAATGGATAATATCTTCAAATCACCATCCTTCGGATAGGGAAGTAATCTCTTCTCGATGAGAAAACCGTCATATTTGATGTCTTGCTCCTCATAAAAAACGTCATGAATGGACTGAGCCGCCAAATTGCCCACCTCAATGAAAGCGAGAGACTTGTTTGACGTATTGTCTGCCTTGACCACTTTTAGATAAATCATCGTGGACATCACGAAACATGACATGATGATTATCATGGAAACGACCGCCTCCATCAAAGTGAATCCATTAACTTTTTTCAGTACAACCATTTCACGACTCCTCCCGTAGTACCTTCGTCCAACATATCAACCCCCACATAATTGCGGGAGAGTTTTTTCAAATCTATGGTCGCATCCATGATTGTGTTCTCGTAAATGGCGGATGGGGTCTTTAATATCAACTTGTTGGTATACAAAGAACCGTTGATTTCGCCCTTTATTTCCGTGTATCTGTTAGAGAATACCTGACCTTCCACAAGCACGCCCGAATCAATGTGAAGAACGTCCTGATCGCAAGTGGATTGTTGGGAATTGAGGAAAACCACCCCTTTTACCTTACAATCCTTTTTCAGCACCAGCTTAGAAGGCTCTTCACCCTTGTTATTGACACCGGTGACGGACGGATATTTAAGCTGACATCCTTCTTCGACTATGATGGAATCACTAGCCAAGAGCTGGCATCTCCCCGAGAATCCTTCAGTCACATGGATATATGGGGCGAAACAAAGCACCTCAGAGATAGTTGCGCTTTGGGGAATGGTGATAGACTTTTCAGAAATTATGTTCACTCTGCCCAAAACACATTTGTTCGTCAACTCAATTGGATTATGGGAATACAAAATGGTTGTCGAATCAGATGCGAAAGGAATCGATAAGGTATCATCAGTCCAGTCTTCGTACAGGAGAAGTCTACCCTCGGAAATGCTGGATATAGCATCGTCCACACTTAGGCTCGCCAATTGAGGGCTCATCTTCGGCAAATTGCCGCCGCTGACCATAGCGTTCACGCTTTTGGTATTACCCGTGAAATTTTTTCCTTCCACACTGGGTTGGGAAAACCTAGACTCGGGCAACTTACAAGTTCCGTTAATATTGACATTACCCACAAGCGCAATAGACTCGCCCGCATCTGGGATGAAGAGTGCGAGCGACGTACTATCATACCTGTAACTGCCTATCATAGTGGAATGGCACTTGGAGATTCCAGCAAAACTTGCTTTCGCCCTGATGATATCAAAGACTCCCCATTTCTCTTTATCCAAAAGAACGGAATCCATTTTTTCATCGTATAAGGAGATCATCTGTGACTTGGAATACTCGAAATCATTAGGATGGGCGATTACGATATTCAAGGCGGACATGACATTTGAATCCATCTTTTCCATAATGAAAAAGCGGTTCGTCATCTTATAGTTTTGATATGCGGCCATTGTCAATGAGCCACTCAGAATGATGACAATGACAAAAACTAATATTGCGAAAGGCAACGAATAGCCATCCGCTTTTTTGCGTATTAGTTCTTTCATCAATTTTTCGCTTTGTCTTTTTTATCGCGTTCTCTCTTGGAATTCTTTTTTTTCCGCTCTTTTTTCTTTTCCTTTTCTTTCTCTTTCTCTTTGGCCTTATCGCCTGATTTAAAGATTGTAGTGACCAATTTTTTCAAAACGGAAGTTTTTTTCTCTTTTTTAGGAACTAGCACGCCATCCTTATACTTCTCTTTTGAGACAACATTCTTGCCCTCGTATGTATAGCTAACTCCATCAAGTTTATCATTTCTGAACTTCTGTTGTCTGAGCTTGTTTCCAAGGGTGTCATATTCAACCACTCGTCCATTTAACGCCCCGTTTTTATACTCAGAAGTTGATATCAGACGTCCATTCTCATAATTAGACCATTTCTTCGATTTAAGTCCTTTTTTATATTTCCCTTCCACCGCATATTGGTTATCATCCGCATACTGAATGTATTTCCCGTTTCGTTCGCCTTCCTTGTATTCCACATATAAAGACAAGGTTCCATCAAGGTTCCAATTGTACCAAGGACCCGTTTTAAGTCCGCCTTCGAAATAACCTTTTTCAACCAACATGCGTCCGTTCTTCATCATCTTAACATATTCTTCCTTTAACAACTTGCCCGTATAGCTTCCTGCGGATGAATGGATCGATCCGTTATGGTACCAGAAATAGGTCTTGGATATGTTCGACTTGATTGTCGACTTGGATTCCGTAACAAAATTATATACATACAATGAATCAACACATTGAAGATGATGACTTCTCTTGTATTCCTCGAAAACATCCTTCACTTGGTCATCTTTCGAATAACATTGACAACACAATAGCAAAAGGAGGGCAATTGTAATCTGTGATTTCATTTCTTAATCGTCTTTAGTTTGTTTTTATACGACACGACTATACTATCATCCATGATTTTTTGAATCTGCACTTCCTTCCCCACCTGACCTTGGGACAGAAAAAAAGAAGTGCCATCTATGGATAGTATTGCCGTAGTTTTCTGATTCGACTTAATAGAACCACCATATACGATTTTAGGCCAAGATACGCGTTCGGTTGACATAGCAGGGGCAGATTTCACCGTTCCGGAAATTCGTCGCTTCTCGCTCCTCTGGGTTGAACAAGCCGCTGAGGTGGTTGGACGCTTCCTAACCGTTCGGGCACCCCTAAGAAAAGGATCCTGATAGTCCAATTGCAAATGATAATCAGCTGTAGTGTCACGTTGTTCCTTCTCCTTCAAGAGCGGCCTTATCTCCGTCGGAACCGTCACATCTTCAGCATTGAAAAAAATCCTGTACACAATGGTCCCCCAAATGAATACGACCAAAGCGGCAAGCACATATGTCAGATACTTATTCCTCATTCCATCAACTGATTACTCCACTGTGAAAGAGAATACGTTCGATATCTCACTTTTGTTTCCCGCCTTATCTATTTCAACAACGGTCCAATAATAGACGCCCGCCTCCATCATGTCGGTATAGGTTCCATTCTCAACCCGCATAGTAAAAACGAGATCTCTAAGAGTTTCGTCTCTGGCGACTATGAGACTATCGCTCACACCCGACTCCGAATTTTGCGACGGCACCCACTTAAACGAGACGCTATCCTCAACTATCACCTCATTGTTCGACGGACTCCTCAAGACAGATCCTGCGGGAGCTACTCTATCGACATTTAAACCATATGAAAATTCGGATGTGCTGGAACTGATGTTATGTGCTTTGACAAACCATGTGTACGCGCCATCCTCAGGGAAAGAAGCCACGATGTGAGGTTTATCGGTTTTCCCTTCAAAAACGCTCTTACCATCGGCATTTTTAAGCGTGAACGAATAAGAGTCGGCATTATACAACTCGCTCCAATTAAATGTTAGGCTATCTTTGTTAACATACATACCATCTACGGGAGAATACAGAATTATTTTCTGCTGGGACAAATCCATCGTGCTATCGATTCGGAATTTGGCAACGGAATATTTCGTTTCACTGACATCGTTAATCGCCCGCACTCTCCACTCAAACGAACCGGGATCTAAAACGAATCCAACTTTATTAGAATAGACCAAGGAATCATACCATAAGATTTGCGCTGATTCGAAAGAGGGACTTACAATCTGGATATTATATGCAGACGCATCCTCCATATCCTCCCATGCGAAGGTCACCACCGACATGGACAAAACAGCCCCTTCTTTAGGCGCATATATCTCAACCTTCTGATCAGAGATGTCATTCACCAATAAATCCTGACATCCTATCAGAATCATCAACGGGGAGAGAACAAACAATCTTTTTAGCATATTATTACTTCGTTTTTAATTTTATATTCTGGAAATAGATATAAGACAAGAGAGATTCCCTCTTCGTGCGGATATCTTTTTTTTTCGAGAGATGCACGGACGCCACCATGCCAGTCTTATTATTCTTTTCGGAATCGTAGATGAAGAGAATCTGTTTTTTGAAGCCTCCTTCCAAAACCACCTTGTTGGTCAGAATATGGTAATCCTGATATTCCGAATAGGATGTCTGAGGGAATTCGATGAGCACCAAATCACTCTTTTTGCAGAAGTCTGTCGTCTTCTCCAACAGTATCTGCTCCACATCTATCCCGTCCGCATCCACCAGCAAGTGCTCCATCTGTCTGATTTCCGTCTCTAGTACCTTAACCTTTTGCGGCGCGTCGTTTATAGCTTCCTTCTTTTCCAAAAGCGCATGATACTCGACTATCGCGCTTATCGTATTTTTGAAAGAGAAGAAATAGAAACAGATCATCGCGAGACTCACTATCGCGACAACTATCATAAATATTTGTTTATATGACAACTCTTTGCTCATAACCGGATCCGTATAACAAAAATAGCCATGGACTCACTCTCCTTATATTCATATTTCACGATACTGACCTCTTTAAAATCTTTAAGGTCTTTGAGATTTTTTATCCATTCATTAAAAATGTAACTATCAAGGCTTGAACCGCTTACCATCATCACATCGCGTTCGAAACTAATTTCCTTGGACAAGGAACTCTTCTTAATTTGCGGATTAATGGTGACATCATCCAACGTGATGGATGATGGGACAAGCTTCGCGAACTGATCCAAAAAATATGCATACCTGGTCTCACTGAGCAATCCCGACTGTCGCAAGAACTTACTTTTCGAGTCATAAGACTCTTTCAACTCTTCAAGACGGTCTATAAGCTGTTCGTTTACAGTGATTTGAGACTCTAACGCATTCACTTTCGAATAGTAGTGGTCAAAAAGGAGATAACTCAATAATAGGAGGGCAAACGCCACTGGTAAAAAGAACCTGACCACCCTAATGGATTTTTGCCTATATCTATTCTCCTCCACATGATGTGATACGGAACCCACCTCCGGATAGTTGCAGTCGCCACCCATCAGAAAAGAGAATCCCATCGATAACGAAGGTAGAAATTTCGAATCGAACACTTGTCCCGACAACTCCAATTCCTCGCTCTCTTCAGAGTCTTGTCTGAGGGAATAACCACAAATACCTTCCGCATTCGTGTTCATCAAAATATTATGATAAGCGACGGAGGGTTTATCAGGTATAGAGAGCAATGGCAAGATGTTATTGATGATGAATGGGCCGATGGAGATACCCACGATAAAGTAATCCGGGAAGAGGGAGATGATGGAATCGGTCAACTCCCTTCTTACAATCGACAACACCGCATTATGCTCCTCATCTTGAACGTTTCCGATGGAATAGCGTTGTAGATAATAATCATCAGGATTCGCATCAGGAAGGACTTTATTCAAAACGACACTGTCATCCTCTCCCTCATTCTCTTTGACATAACGATATAGGATTCCCCTACCACTAATGACTAATCCGACGCAGGCCTCATTAGGGAGAACCGACAAAATCTCCTTGACATCGTTAGTTTCAAGAACAGGGAACGAGAATTCTATGTCCTTATTCTTTTTCGTCATCGATGTCAAGGCATATTGGTACGAACCGCCACCCATGACTTCGACGTCGACGACATAGAAATTATCGCTATAGTCTATTATGTCAACAAGCTTAAACATATCAGAAGAGTATGGTTGGGCGTATGAATATGTTCAACTGTGATTCCTCTTTCTTCTTATTGCGGTTCGAGAAGAACCATTTCAGCACAGGAATCCTTGAGATGAGCGGAATACCTGAACCCGTGTTCGAAGAGACGTTCTCCTCCAAACCTCCCAATAAAATCATCTCCTCGTTTCTTACCCGCATGATGGAACTGAACGTCTTATTCTCCGATCCCGGAGGCGCGTCTTTTCCGGCACTCTCCTTAAATCCGGACTGCGCCACCTTTATCTCCATAGTAATCTGATCATCACCGGAATACATCGGCTTTATGGTGATGGATAGATTTGCGTCAATGGATTTCCACTCAAACGACTGAATGTTCTGTGGGTTTTCATTGCCCACAATCGTGTTTTGAACCTCTTTATAGTATTCCGTCTCACCCACAACCAACGTGGCTTCATGGCTGTTTAATGTAGCCAATTTAGGTGTTGAATGGACCTTAACCACGCCTTGGTCTTCCAAGGCGCTCAAGGACATATAAAATGATGAATTGACCTTACCCAAGTTGAAAAAAGAGCCCCAGCTATTGATGCCGGAGATGATATCGTTCAAAACCGAAGAGCTTAACGTTGTCATGATGCCTCCGTTAAACTGGAAGGATGATGTCGACGGGACGATTCCCGAACCAAGGTTGATACCGGTCGACACCCTTTTGTAGACATTTGAGCTCACCATAATCACTTCTATCAAAATCACCGGGACCACCTTGTCTATGTCGTTCAAAAAAGCTTCGATCTCGTCAATGGAAGCTCTGGCGCCACTGACTATGATACTGTTTAACTCCGGAAACTCCTTTACGGTGACCTCCTTCTGCAGTTCCTTGGGAATAAACTCCACCAATTTATCAATGGAGCGATACTGTAATTGGATGACTCTCGTATCACGCAAATTTTCCGTCTGTTTCTCACCAATCATATAGATTCCCCCACTTTTCTGCGCGGTATATCTGCTACCATTCAGAATTTTCTCGAGAAACTCGTCGTATGGGACATTGTTTAACTTAGTTGATACCTTTCCTTGCAGTTGCGAATAAATTACATAATTGCTCTTTATCTCGCTTGAAATCTCGTTCACAATGTCGTTTATCTCCACATCCTCGGCCATCAACGAGATCCTTCCATTCTCTATCGAATAGTCGACACCCGTTCTCTTTTTGCTCGACGTTCTTGTCCGCCTAGCGTTTGAACTACTTGTCTGCTGATTCTGTTGCGTCTGAGAGGGCATCTCAAGCAGAATGCAATTATCATCCATCGGCGTGGAGAGCAGGCCATTTGTCATCGCCATCTTTTCGAGCGCACTAGCCAATTCCATCTTTTCGACATAGAATGAGATGAGAAGAGTACCGATCTCCGGCGAGAAGACGATATTCTTCCCTGACAATTTCGTGATTTCCTTTGCCACTTTCGATAAAGTGTCATTCTCCAAATCCATGCTGATGGTTTGGGTGTTCTGGTCATACCTGACATTGAGTTGTTTAGGAACCGCAACTGGCAAATCCAGCGTTTTTTCCACATACTTTGATATGGAAATGATATTGTTGTAAATATCCAGATTCAAATTATATTGTTTGCATAAAAACAATAAGATGGTGGAAACAGTCACATTGGAAAAATTGTTACTGATTCTCATGTCCAAATCTGGACTAATGTGGACATTTATCTTATTTGCGTTGGCAATTGCCCTTATAAACTCCTGTATGTCCAAATCGGAGACGGAGAGTTCTACCTTTTCGTTCAGTCCAGGCATATCGAGCGATAGTTGTGCCAGTTGGGTTTCAAGGATTTTGAATCGTCCTTCCTGATTCATATTTTGCGCTACGGCTCCTATGCCGAGCATAAACAAGATGGAGAAAATAATTATTCGTTTCACCTTTTCTCTTAATTACTGTTTAATAATATAGGATATATCTCATCTAATGAAGTCGCACCTTCGACGAAATCGTTGAACGCGGATTCGGCGAGGGACAATATTTTTTTCTCTTTACGTAAGGACTCGATGTCGATTTTCCCCGCTCTGATGGCCTCGGACATCTCAAAATCAATAGGAAGAACCTCATATATGGCCTTACGTCCTTTATAACCCGTATAATAGCAATGTTCACATCCGTGAGGCTTGAAATAGCTCTTGGGAATTGATACGGGTTTAAACGTGCGGGGTAACTGCGACGCGTCGAAAGGGACTTGCTCCTTGCAGTGCGGGCAAAGAAGACGGATGAGTCGTTGCGCCACACATAAATTAACCGTGTCGGACAAGAGGAACGGAGGAATGCCCATATCGCTCAACCTGGTAATGATTCCCCATGCGGAATTCGTATGGATGGTCGACAATACCAAGTGGCCCGTCAATGCCGCTCTGATGGCCATCTGAGCGGTCTCCTCGTCTCGTATCTCACCCAACATGATGATATCGGGATCCTGGCGAAGGAAGGTACGGAGCGCCTTGGCAAAAGTCAAACCAATATCCTCCCTCAATTGCACTTGGTTGATTCCAGACAAAGTATATTCGACTGGATCCTCGATCGTCAAGATATTGGATTCAGTCTTGTTCAGTATTTTAAGCGTCGCATACAAGGTCGTAGTCTTTCCGGAACCTGTCGGACCGCTGATCAGGATGATGCCATGCGTCTTTCTGATATTCTCAAGGAACAACGCTTTCTGCTCCTCGCTGAAACCCAACTTGGAAATCTCAATGTTGGTGGAATCTTTGCTCAACAACCTGAGCACGATTTTTTCGCCATTCAGAGTGGGCAAGACAGAGACGCGGATATCGAAATTGAGGTTGTCCTCCTCAAAAAGAATACGTCCGTC
The DNA here is from genome assembly GCA_937907165.1 of uncultured Bacteroidales bacterium. Classification (GTDB taxonomy): domain Bacteria; phylum Bacteroidota; class Bacteroidia; order Bacteroidales; family Paludibacteraceae; genus UBA1181. The sequence continues at coordinate 23,257 of CALCUH010000039.1, forward strand.
CTGGGGAAGTCTCTTTTCGGCGATATCTATATTGGATTTGATTTTAATCTTATTCACCAGAGAGGGATAACTCTCTTTGTCAAGTCTATACTTCTCGAGCAATTTACCATCGATTCGGAAGCGTACACGGCAGAGGTTCTCATAAGTCTCGATATGAATATCACTGGAGTGCATTTCCTTAGCCTCTCTGATCAGAGAGTTGAGGAAATCATTGGAATTGGCATTCCCAACCGCCTTGGGGGAATGGTTTTCGGATTCAGAGACGCGATAATACTTACTGAGTGTTTTTTTTATGAGCTCCGAATCGACAACCTCCAAGCGAATGGAGCGGTTAAAGGCAAGATCCAACTCCTCTCGTACCGATTCGTTGTTATACTCGACATCGATATAAAACGTCCACTCCGTATCGGTTATCTCTTTCGGGACGATATGGTAATGCCATGCCTGCTGGTCGGAGACCACATGCCGAATATCAACATTTATGTTTAATGTATCTATCATATCGCCGAGATATGAGTTAACAAAAACGTGTCATCGTAACTATTCCCGATAAAGGGAATAGTGAGCATATAAATAAGAGACAAGTAACCGATCAAAGGCATCTTGTTCTGATTTCTGCGGAAAAGATAGTGGAAAAGTAAGGAAACAATTAGAGAGAGGACCAGGAAAGCCACAAAATTGAGAGGCGAAAAAGCCTCAGCCAAGAAGAAGAAAAAGAAAACATCCCCGACACCCATCGCACCATTCAACAAGGAGACCTTCTTTGCCTCATTCTTTATCTTAAACACTAACTTTAAAACCAACAATTGGAGGAGCAACAACAAGGAATTGATTAGGAAAAAGGGGAACCACTCTTTCACGTCAATCAATACGACACCCACCACAGCCTGAACACATAAGAGCAAGATCAGCAATAACCGAAAGACTGACATACTTTTTATGTCCTGATAGGTGAGAACAATTAAAAGAGGGTATGTTAAGAGTCGAATCATCAATCTTTCACAACCTCTTTCATGTTCTTATCTTGGTCGACTTCCCATACATTGAAGACTCCGTCACCATCGAAGTCCACCACAGCGGTCGCTCTAGCCGTGAAGGTGGTCACACCCGCATCCACAACCTCGATCTGATAGTTCGCCTTACCACCGTCTGTGACTAATTTCTCTTGTTCAAAACCGATTTCCTCCAAATCGGAGGAATATTTTGAGTACATGTAAAAATATGTCTTCTCCAACGTATGAAGGTGACCCAACTGCAATTGAGCCTCAGTCGCCTTAGTCTTTGAAATAAGAGGCATTAAATTTGGCAAGGCCAATAAAACCAAAATGCCGATGATGACCAATACAATAAGCAATTCCGGTAGGGAAAAACCTGGCACTCTTTTTAAACGCATATCTCAATATTTTTTGCAAAAATAATTATTTTCTATTTATATGGCAAAATAAAAAGAGTGAGTGGTCCTTTTTCCCACTCACTCCTTGCGTTCCTAATAACATGACCATCCGTCACATATTTGATGGCGGGCTGTTTGGCGTCGCTTGCGTCGGGTGTGATGACTGAAAGGACGTTGCCCAAGTGGTTGGTCAGCTCGTAGTGGACGGCTGGAGCGGTGGGGTCAGCAGAACCTGTGCCTGTGCCGCTCAACACGAGGTTCGGCTTCGTCATGCCGAGACGTGACGCGCCGTAAAGGTGCTGCTCGGCGAGGGTGAAGATGCCTTTGCCCGATTCGCATCGCTTGTGCTCATACACCGCCAGCACTTTCCCCTGCGGGTCACGCACGTAGTAGGTGGTCACAAACTTGTCGCCCGTGGTCACGTTCTTGTTGGTCACCGTCTTGGCGATGCGCTGGCCCATGGCGTCGTGAATTACACATTCCCGCATAAATGATGGTTTAAGCGTTCAATTCTTAACTCTTAACTCTTAATTCTTAACTTTTTCTATCCTGCACGTATGTTTCTTCGTCTTCTCATCGTAGCTAATGCCTACGAAGAGCAGGTCGCCCTTGTAGTGGTTCAGGACTTGGCAGTAATTTTTGTCCTTGATTTGTTGCAGGGCGCTTTCGGCACTCTTGTTATGCTTCAGTTCAATGACCAAGGCAGGGATATTCGGCAGATAAGGAATCAGTACCAAGTCTGCGTAACCTTTGCCCGTCGGCAGTTCCTTCACCAATGTGTAGCGGGTGTTGGCATAGAAATAGGCCAAGCAGATGGCGCTTTGGAAGCAATGCTCATCATTGTAGGTCAACGGGTTAGTCACCTCGGTGTGGGCTGCGTCGAGCGCACGGGCCACCGCCTCCTCATTGCCTTGGATGGTGTCGTCAAGGAGCCTCTTCGAGGCGTTGATAAGATTCATGATGGGAGCGAAGTTCTCCTCGTCGTCGATGGCATTCACCCATTCCTGACGGACCTCCTCGTTAGGGATACCACACGTACCCTCGTCATAGTTGTACGACAAGTACCCTAAATGGATCAGATAAGTGAAGGCGTTGTCCTTGTTGGTGATGGACTCCAACGTATTTTGGAACTTGGTCACGTTCACTGGCACCCACTTGCCCGATATCATACTGATGACATCCTGCCGAATGCCTGCGAAATCCATCATAATATAATCCTTCAGAGCCTCGAACGACCCTGTCGCCGACCAGTATCCACTCATTCTCTTTCGGCTTATAGAGGTGGTGACCGACTTAGGATTATACAGACTCACCTCGTCGCTCAATTTGTATCCATCGTACCAACGCTTGTACTCGTCATAGTCCCTGCCGTATTCTTCACATAAAGCTTTCGTCTCTTCCTCCGTGAAGCCGATATAAGGGGCAAACTGACCCGCATCAATCATGGTGTATTCCGTAAACTCGTTCAGCTTGCTCTGCACCTTATCTCGCACAATCGGGATGATACCCGTGATGTAGGCAAGGGCGATAGCGGGACGCAATGTAGTATCTTTAAAGAGTCCGTTCAGAAAACTAAGGTAGTCTTGGAATAATTCCTCGGAAACTCTCTCACGGACCAAAACATCATATTCATCAATGATGATGACGAATTTTTCACCCGTCTCCTTGTAAACCTTCAATATACAACTATCGATGCTTTTTTCTTTCTCAGAAAAATTCACATTCGCGAACTGTTCATGAAACTCTTCGGCAACACATTCATCTATTTGACTGATCAGATTCTGATGTTCGTCTTTCTTCTTAGCATTTTGATACCACCCGTTCAAATCCAGCTTAATGACATTGAGCTTGTTCAAATATTTATCATAATCAGGCACCTGTCCGATTTTCATCTGACTGAATATCTCACGGGTGTCGCACCCTTTGGAGTAGTAGGCAGAGATAAGGTTACCGACCATGCTCTTTCCAAAACGGCGGGGACGGGAGATGCAGAGAAAATCATGATCCGTTTCTGCAAGTTTATTCAACTCACTCACAATCATAGATTTATCCACATATATCTCATTTCTGAGACTTTGTTTTAACGCTTCCGCATTTGGATTCAGATATAAGCCCATAGTCTTTTTTTTTACAAAAATAGAATTTATTTGGGATTTTACACTGATTGCATGAGTGAATGTTTGCAAGGAATTGGACTTCACGTTAGGGGGAAATTGCCACGCCGCCTATAAATGGGGGAAATTACCGCCAGCACTTTCCCCTGCGGGTCACGCACGTAGTAGGTGGTGACACTTTTCTCTTTATCCGTTGCCATATTTTTGTTAATCACCGTCTTCGAGATACGGTTGCCCATAGCGTCATTATTTACATTCATTTTCATGTCTGTTAATTTAAGTTTTATTTTCTTAACTTAGCAACTGGTTCGAAAAAGCGGCAGTATTATATCATCAATTTAATTATTCAGAACAAACTCTATCCATGTACCACTCCGAATCAAACGATGAATACTTTTCAGCATATAGGCTGTCATACATTAGATTAGCAGGTTTATAAAAATAATCAGTACATTTTCTTTCCCTTGATAATGCCACACAAATGTTACCTATGCTATCTACAGAAATAGCCTGAACAAAAATATCATCAATATTTTCAATGGCTTTAATTATTTTACTTTTGAGTTCAATATCTATTTCTTTATTAAAAACATAACCCCGATTGAAACTATGTTTAATAATATATAATTGATTTTTACATTGTACTATATGTGCACCATTTCTTTTCCTTATAATTAAATCACTATAAATACTATAATCAATTGAATTCAAAAAAACTACTGTAGATGCATCATTATTAGATGAGCAACCTCCCCACACTATAAAGAAAAGGAAGGCAACAAAAATTCTAATCTTCATTTTTAATCTTTCTATACTTATGAGATTTTGCATGAAAAATTCCTTTTTTTATTGATTTCTGATCATCCGGAGAATCTAGTTGCGATTCATATCCATTTCTCCCCGGATTGACAAGACTATTGAAATGAGCCCCCAATTGACAAGCCGCAAATGAAAAACCAACAAGATAACCCGTCGCTCCCCATAAATAATTTCCAAAATTCATATGATTATGAGCGGTATAATCTCCTTCTGGTAAATATAGCCATTCTGCATTCTGTGTTTCAGGATCGAAATTGTCACCTGGATATTCATTCGGAAGGACACTGTAAGAATAGTCAAAATCACCACCACCCATACTTTCAAAAAGAAAATCACAGAACCTATGGGACCTAGAATTGTATTTGCATCTCCATCTGTTTCGTCTCCAATTGTCAAAGGATAAAAATTAAACGCGCCCGATTGCTTCAACAATGATTGTATTTTCTCTTCTGACACAAATTCCACATGGTTTATTATGCCTTCGTCTATTTGTTTTGGATCAGAAACAGGATCAGCAAACTCAAAATTAATGTTCTCTCTATTTTCATCTCCTAATAAAACTCCAACATGACGACCATCAGTTGTTTCTTTATGATCAAAATCTCCATTTGATTTGAAAAAATACCTATCTTTCCCTTTTGGATCAATCATCAGCACTGAATTTCCACCACAATAATTGTAGGAACTTTCATTTGGATACTTATCAAACATCGGATCCACACTCATCCACCTACCCAACCTCGTATCCAACAACCGATACTCCGTAGTATAAACCCCTTCCGCCAAGTCGCTCTCCTTCTCATGCCCTGTGTATCCGAAGCGATAATCGCCAGCATTCCAACTTCTTCCCGGCTCCGTCATACCATACGGATAGTAATCCGACAAACTAACGACCGCAGGTTCGGCTGTAGCGGATGCCTCGTCCGAGATCACCGCCATCACGTTGCCGAGGTGGTTGGTCAGCTCGTAGTGGGTGACAGGTGGCGTGGATTCACTCGCATTGGTGCCGTTCAGCGCCAAGTCACGTTTCATCATGCCGAGACGACCGGCTCCGTAGAGGTGCTGCTCGGCGAGGGTGAGGGTTCCGTCGCCCGATTCGCCTCGCTTGTGCTCATACACCGCCAGCACGCTGCCCTGCGGGTCGCGCACGTAGTAGGTGGTCACAAATTTGTCGCCCATAGTGACGTTTTTGTTGGTCACCGTCTTGACGATGCGCTGGCCCATGGCGTCGTAGTCGAAGTGGAGCTTAGGCTTGTTGCTCTCCTCGGTGCGGATCAAGGGCGATATTATAACTGGTAGCATTCTATTCAATATTTCGGCAATTTTATGGTAATTCCCCCATGTTTTTTTTCCATAAATTATAATTACTATTTAGCAAAACATACAAAATGCCATTTAAAATCTCAGAATCATATACATTTTGTTCCATACAATCCATACTGATACCATAACTATACTCATAGACGCTACCATTTACTCGGATGAAATACCCCACAAGATCTCCATCTAGTTCAAACGGACATCTCTCTTCAAGTTCATTTTTTGCTTTCTCTAATGCTTTACCATCATAATTTATAATCCAATTCCCCTTGATTGTCCATTTTTTTTGCACCTTCCCCTTAACCAATCTGCGAACTTCAATCTCTTCTCTTTTGTCAGTCCACACATAGGAGATATAGGAATATGTAGTGCTTAAATAAAAAGCACTACCATTCCTTTCACACAATCGACACGCCCATCTTTCTGTTGATCTATTATTCCTCTTGATATATTGGGACATTGAACAAGACGACAAAAGGATTAAAACAAGTCCAGCTAAAATTATCTGATAAATACATCTCATTTTTCTTGCTTCCCCATCTTTATAAAATCAGTCCATAATACAGTTTTCAAACGACCTTCCCCTTTGAAGAAAGTAACATCAAGAGTTCCAACACCAACCACAAATGTATTACCCTTATAATTTATCGCTTCTAGTTTCTTTTGAAACTTGTAATCGGCTGGGGAAGGATCGGAAGAACCCAGATACATGTTGGCTCCAATGCTTTCAACATATCTAGAATCATCGGGATGTACATGCCACCACATTTCAAAATTAGAAGCATCTGTTGGCATAACTGACCTCCCATTAACCTTAAAAGCACTCATACTTGCTCTATATTTTACAGTTCTATTACCATTTGCATCTTCCTCTTCTTCTATTTGACCAGTTTGGGCACCTTCATCCCAACGAGTTACACTCTTATCACCCACATAGGCATGTCCTCCATTTTCCTTTTTTGACACTTTTGTGTCTTCAAAGGATTCTATGACACCTTGTAATTTCTCCCCTGTCGGAACATGCATTACTTTTTTACTTTCGGACAAATCTCCCGCATAAAACTTGCCATTTTTAGTTGCTTTTTTTACAGCTCTAGCAACAGAACCTTTAACCAAATAAGAACCAGAACTTTTTTTCCCATCATCGCCAATAACTTTCACATGCTTATGCAAGAACGGCTTTCTATAAATTGGGTCTCTTCCATCCTGGTCAACCAACGCCATCGGATTCCCCCCACAATAATTATATGAACTCATCCCCGGATATTTCATATACAGCGGGTCCACACTCAACCACCTACCCAGCCTAGTATCTAACAATCGGTACTCAGTAGTATAAACCCCTTCCGCCAAA
>CALCUH010000040.1 GCA_937907165.1 uncultured Bacteroidales bacterium
CGTTACAGACATTGCTTGCCGAATCTATTCTCTCATTACCTGATTCGTATAGGCCTGCCGCTTCGGTACAGGCGCGTCTGACACAGATTCTTGCGCTAAACATCAGAAAACATAATGCGTTGAACGGTGACATTGTCCGTATCTTCGGTGCGATGGAGGGTTCGGGTCTCTCTCCTATTTTAATGAAGGGGCAGAGCTTGACCTCTTACTATCCGCAACCCTTTTTCAGGAAGTGCGGGGATGTGGATCTCTTTGTGGGGGAAGATGGCTTTGAAAGCGCTTTGCGAGTTATGGAGGATATGGGAGCTCGTCGGAAGGAAAATGATCTTTCTGAAAAACATGTGACGTTCGCACTGGGTGAGACCGAAGTGGAAGTGCATCGTTTCGCGGAGCAGGTTGTCGCTCCCCAAAACGATTCCGCATATCAATCTTTGGTAAGGGAATATCGTTCTTTGCCGGGAAAAGTGGAGGTCGGCGGTGCCGCTATCAGTGCCTTCCCTTCTCAATTTCTCCCTGTTTATTTATTCAATCATATTTGGCATCATTTCAAAGAGGGTGGTATCGGTTTACGTCAATTCTGCGATTTGGCGCTCGTGCTTCATGGATTATCCTGCTCTTTGGATAGGGAACGCCTGGAGGCGGATTTGTCGGCTGTGGATTTGCTTCGCGAGTGGAGACTCGTTGGGGCTCTCTTGGTAAATCGCATGGGACTGCCCGCTTCGGAGTATCCTTGTTACGAGGAAATGGATGATAAGAAGGCGGAACGCTTGGCGGACTTGGTTTTGGGCGATGGAAACTTTGCCGCCCATTGGAACTTCAATGTGGATTTCGGATCTTCAATTGTGAAAAAAATCCACTCTTGGAGTATTCATACAAGACGTTATTACCGCTTGGCTAGAGTCTCTTTCCCTATCGCTTTCAGAACCTATGTCGCATGGTTCCGTAATCGTTTCCATAAAACAGTCGGAGAAGTATGATTCAGATGGATAGTTTTGAGGAGACGTTGCAATGTTGCGGCGTGTTGATTTATGGAAATAAAGGGAATAGTATGTTCCCTTTGATTAAAGAGGGACGTGATAAGATAATCATCGTTCCGAAAGGAAGCGGACGTCTGAAAAAATACGAGGTGCCTTTGTATCGCCGTGACAACGGGAAGTATGTGCTTCATCGTGTCATGAAGGTCCGTGCGGCGGATTACCTGATTTGCGGTGATAATCGTAGCTTTTTGGAGCCGGGAATAACGGATTCCCACATCATCGGGGTGATGAGTGGCGTTATCCGTAAAGGGAAGACGATAGAGGTTACCGATTGGCGATATCGTTTGTATGTCGCTCTTTGGTGCTGGACGATTCCCTTTTTCATCAGAAGGGTGTTTTTGAAAATCTATTCTGTGGTTTTCCGTTTGTTTCGTTGAACCTTCCGTTTGCCGCTGTCGATAAATTCATCTATTTTTGTGCGGTAAATGAAAACGATATGGAGCGGAAAAGAATAATCATGACGGTGACGAATAACTTGGAGGCGGATCAGCGCGTCCATCGTGTGGCTTCTTATTTTCATGAGAATGGATGGGAGGTCTTGGTGGTGGGGTCCCGACAAAAGGAGTGCCATGATTATCGCCAACCATACGAAACATTGCGTTTGCCTGTGTTCTTTAAGAGAGGTCCTCTCTTTTACGCTGAATTTAATATTAGACTTTTTTTCTATTTGTTGGGACGGAAGGCTGAACGTATTTGGGCGAATGATACGGATACGTTGTTGGCTGGTTATTGGGCGAGCCGTCTGACCCATACGCGCCTTACGGTTGATTTGCATGAACTTTTCCCGGAGGTGCCCGAAGTGGCTGACAGAAGGTTCGTGAAGCTTTGCTGGACGAAATTGGAGGATTGGATTCTTCCTCATGTGAAAGAGTGCTATACGGTCTGTCAATCCATTGCGGACTATTATCACCATCGTTATGGCATTCTCGTCAAGGTGCTACGAAACGTTCCGTTTAAACGTGACTACGAAGGTAAGACAGGTAAGTTCGATTTCCAAGGGAAGAGGGTTATTCTCTACCAAGGCGCTGTCAATGAGGGCAGGGGTATCGAATGGATCATGGATGCGATGCCTTATGTTGATAATGCGGTTTTTGTCGTGATAGGGAAGGGCGACTTATATGACGAGCTACGGGCTAAGTGTGAACGGGACGGATTGAACGACCGTGTTAAGTTCTTGGGACATCTTCCGTTCTCGGAATTGTCCGCCTATACGAACGATTCCGATTTAGGTGTCTGCCTTCTGAAGGAGAAGGGCTTGAGTTATTATTACGCCCTTCCTAACCGTGTGTTTGATTTTATGCAGGCGCATGTGCCCTTGCTGGCGACCGATTTCCCGGAGATATCGCGCGTGTTGAATGAGGCGCATACGGGTCGTGTCATCAGTGATTACGAGCCACATCGGTTGGCTGATGTGATAAACGAAATGCTCGGAACGCCTGTGGACCATGAGGTTTTCACGAAGGCTGCCGAGCATTATAATTGGGAGTCCGAACGCACAGTTGTGGATCTGAGCGTCTGACGTTATTTTTTCTTAGTCTCTCCTGAAATGGTTAGAACGGGTTTCTTCCCGCTTGCGTTAGAATAGATTTTGATGGTTTTGTGGAACGCGCCGCTCACTTTGCTTGTGTAGTAGACGTGCACCGAGCCAGTGTCTCCCGGACTGACGGGTTGTTGTGTCCATGATGGTTTCACACAGCCGCAGGATGGAACCGCATCAGACACGACCAATGGAGCGTTGCCTGTGTTTTTGAATACGAAGACGTGTTCAGAAGTCTCTCCCAACACATTATCCTGAAACACGTAAGATGTTTCCTCAAAAGCGATTTTAGCTTTGTCCGCCGCACTTATTGTCATAAGCGGTAAGACGGATAGAAGGCAAATGAAAAGTTTCTTCATGTCTAATCTGTTTAAAGTTCAAAGTAATACTCTAAGATAAACAAAATTCCTGAGATGATGAAGAGAATCGCTAAAATGCGACGGACCCATAATTCGTAATGCTGGAATTTCTCCAATGTTTTTTTCGAGTTTTCGAAGCTATAGGTGAAGATCCATGACAAAAGGATAACGGGGATGCTGGCGCCGACAGCGAAGAATACGGGCACGAGATACCCTGCTTCGATGGAGAGTGATGAGGGAATGACGATGCCGAAGTAGATGGCGGCGCTGTACGGGCAAAAGGCGAACGCCAAGAGAACGCCCAACAGAAAGGATTTCCAAAATCCGAACTCTTTGACCAATCTGCCGACCACCACCATGCATTTGTCCGCCAATCCGTGGATGTGGATGATGTCCAGCATCAGCACGCCGATGAGTATGGCGATCGGACCTATGAATAGCCCGAAGAGATGTTGAAACCGTTCCCCGATTTGCAGACCTTGCGCGAAGTAGAAAAGAATGACGCCTAGTGTGATGTAGGCGGCTGCTCTACCTATGGTGTAGGCGATGCCTCTGACGAACATTCTCAAGCCTCCGTTTCCGCTTTTGGTCATCGCAGTGATGGCTGTGATGTTCGCGGCCATGGTGCAGGGACAAACCGATACGATAAGTCCGAGAATGATGGAAGAGATGATGAAATGTTCCCAATCGGGAATGTAGGAGAAAATGTCCATAATGATTATTGTGCGAAGTTTTTCTTTAGGAAATCACCTAAAGTGAGTTTGTTAGCGTCGATTCTTATGATTCTTCCTTTCGGACTGATCAATACGCCGTAAGGTATTTTGTTCACGTGGTAATATTTGGTGATCGGACTAGCCCAGTAGAGCAAGTCGGATGCTTGTTCCCATGGTAATTCCGGCGCTTGACAGGCGAATTCGTGCCATTGGTCTTCGTCGGAGTCTAATGAGACGGAGAGAATTTCTAAGCCTAATTCATGGTATTGACTGTAGAGCTTTCTTAGGATCGAGTTCCTGCTTTCTGTCTTCGGACACCAAGAGGCTCCGAAATCGATGTAAAGGTATTTCCCCTCGTACTTTCTAAGTGTGATGGTGTCTCCGTCTATGGAAGGTATGTTGAATTCATGCGCTTTCGAACCAGCTCCGAATTTTTGGGAGAGGCATAGCTCGTCTTGCAGATATTTCACGTATGGTGCCTCGCCGATGGATGGGGCGAAGAGATGAATGATCGGCTCCAGCTCCGTGACGTCATAACTCTCTGTTAGGAAGCAGACAAAATAGGCGGCGCCGACCGATGTCGGATTGCTGGATACGAATTGCTGTGTGGTCTGTAGTAACGAGTCTGGAAGCAGTTTGTAGGATTGTTTCAGCTTTTTCACCAAGTTTTTGTCTCCCTTCTTTTTCGCATTGGATATGTTGACGAGTAGGGAGCTCCTTTTGTTCTTGTTTTTGTTGTATTCGTTAAGAAGTGTGAGGAATTCGTTTTGGGAGGTGGATCCTGTGATAGTTATCTCATCGGGATAGAGAACGGACCCTTTGATGTGGATTTCGTTGTTCTCCACGAACACGTCGAACGGGTGGCATGACCCCACTTTGATGAATCTCATGGTCGGATAGTCCACATGTCCGCGAAATCTGAAGTTTCCGCCGTGGATGGGGGTGCTGTCGATGACTTCCATCTTCCCGTAAGGGGTCATCTCCATCATGTAGGCTTTCTGGGCGTTCACGCATCGGAGATTACCATGTATGACATACTTCTCGTTTCTGCCGCAGGAGGAGAAGAGTGCCAAGACACATAATATGGTGAAAAATAGATGTCGCAATGTTCTTTACATTTTACGCGAATGTATAAAAAAAAACGATAGGAACGGATGAGTCCGTTCCTATCGTTTTATGGATTAAATCGAATCTGATTATTTGATTTCTCCAATCAAGTTGATTACGAAGTTGCTTCTGTTAGGGTCGTTGGAGATCACAATCAGACGTTGGTTGAATTTGCCTGCTTGAAGGTTCTCTGCGTTTACCTTAACGATGATATTTCCCTCTTTGCCACCTTTGATAGGTTTGCTAGGAGCGGTAGTGCTGAATCCCTTAGCGTCGCAATTGATGGCGCGGATGATCAAAGGATCTTTACCATCGTTCTTAACAGCGAATTTATAGGTCTTAGCGCTACCTGCTTTGATCTCGCCGAGAGAAACTGTGTTGCCGATTGTCATGACTGGAGCGTTAGCTTTTTGCTCTGCTGTCAAAGCGGAGAAATCCTCTGCCACATTGCCGTAGTAAGTGATGTCGAAGTCGGAAGCCTTTCCGTTAGCTTTTACCTTGAATGTGTTTTTGAGGGAACCCCATACGTTGGAATCTTTTGATTTCAGAATCAAACGGATGTTGCTGCGCTCGCCTGCTTTCAATACCTCAGCGTCGCATTTGATGTCGATGTATTTAGGCGCACCTTCGAATGAGACTTTGATGTCCTCTTTGCCATTGTTGATGATTTCGATATGCTCCTCTTTAGAATCGTTAGGGAACATGATCGTGTTGAAATATACGTTCTTCTTCATAAGACGGAGACCGTTTACCTCAAATGGATATTTATCCTCTACTTTTTGTGCCTTAGGAATAACTTCACCCTTGATGGTCAATCTCTTCTCGCCTGCGTTTGAGGTTACCGTGATGGTCTTTGTGAACGAACCTGGACGACCTGCCGCATTGTATGTGGCTTTTACAACACCTGACTCACCTGGTTTAACTGGTTCTTTAGTCCATTCTGGGGTGGTGCATCCGCAAGATGCCTTTACCTTTTGAAGAATCAAATCGGCGGTACCGATGTTCTTGAACTCGAAAGAACAAGAAACCTTTCCGTTCTCTTCAGGGAACGTTCCAAAATCATGTGTGATGCTTTCGAAAGAAATTTCCGGAGCGTCTTCCGCAAATGTTGCTGTTATACCAGCGAACAATGCGATAAAAGAAAACAATAATTTTTTCATTTCTTTTTTAATATTTAATTTAACATTTCATTCTAATCTTAAGTGTTGTGTCTCCACTATATTCTTGAATGCAAATTTACAAAAAATGGAACATGAATATATCATTTATTATAAATAATCCTTAAAGAATCTAAAATTGTATGGCTTTGGTGGCTTTCTTTTTCTTTTTGGAAAATTCTAATTCAAATGGATTTGGTAATTTTGCGCTGTGTATATATTTATTCATTATTACAAACAGATGACATGATAAACTTTTCGTGGATTTGGATTCCTTCAGACGTCTTGTTGATGGCCGTTTGACCTCAATATTTTTATTGTCCAATCTCTCTTGGCAACAATAAACAAGCGATGAATGCCTATATCTATCCTTGAAATTAATTTATATGGCTGTTTTTATTATTATTGTTCGATGAAAAAGATTATTTTGTCGTTTCTTTTGGGAATGATGTGCTGGAATCTTTCCGCACAATCTTTGGATAAGTGGGAGGTTTGCTCTCCCGTCGATTTCGAGACGACTTTGAGCGGAAGTTTCGCTGAGATGAGGCGTAACCATTTCCACGGCGGTTTGGATTTCAGAACCAATGGGGAGGAGAATAAGCCTATTTATGCTGTGGCTGACGGTTACGTCGCCAAGGTTTCTATTAACCGTGCCAGTTATGGGAAGTGCGTGCTCATCAACCATCCGAATGGTTACACAACTTTGTATGGACATTTGAATGCGTTTGTTCCTCGTTTGGATTCTATCGTGAAGGCAAAACAATTTGCGGAACATAAATATGAGGTGGAGGTAGAATTGGGTCCCAATGATTTTGTCGTGAAAAAGGGACAACAGTTCGCTCTCTCCGGTAATACGGGAGCATCCGCAGGACCTCATTTGCATTTCGAATTGCGCCGCACTGAGGATCAGGCTTTGCAAAATCCGTTTGTCTTGAATAAATATTTCGGTATCGTGGATACGAGGAGCCCTAGAATCACAGGGGTAAAGATTTATGGTTTGGACGGTGAGGGACGTGTGAATGATTTAGATGAGCAGAAGTTCGCTATGATTGTGAATAAGGCTCGCCAAAGGGTCTTAAAGGGCGGCCTTAACATCAATGCTTGGGGAAAAATCGGTTTTGCGGTGAAGGCGATAGATCTTATGTCCAATACCTCTTTTACTTATACACCACGACATTTGAAACTCTATGTGGACGGGGTTCTAATTTCGGATGTTACCATTACGAACATTAAATTCTCTGATACGAGAGCACTGAATTCCTTCATTGATTACCGTCAGCAACTCTCTACGGGGGAGTTCTTTATGCGTTCGTTTAAGGATGAAAATTCTCCTTTGAATCTGCATGGCGGACTGTCCGGCATCTTCTTTATTAACGAAGAACGTGATTATAAAGTGCGTTATGTCGTGACCGATGATTTCAACAATTCCGATGAACTGAATTTTGTTATCCATGGCAAAAAAATGTCTTGGGATAAGTCTGAAACATCTGATAATGACTTGATAAAATGCGGAGAGGCGAAACTTATTGATAAGGGTGATTTTTGCATGCAACTCTCCCAAAACGCTCTCTATACGGATGTGCCTGAGAATTACGAGAAAATTCCGACCGATAAGCCGGAACTTTATTCCGATATCCACCAAATAGGGTCATGGTATTCTCCTTTGCATTGTTGGAGCGACATCTCTATCCGTGTGACTAAGGATTCTCTTGAGGACAAGTCCAAATATTATATCGCTAAGATGAATGATAAGGGGCTCGTCATCGGATGCCTGCCTGCTCATTACAATAAGGGATTTCTTGTGGGAAGCACTAATACTTTCGGCAAATTCGCTGTGGCTGCGGATGTGAAGAAACCTGTTATCTTGCCGGTGCATACGAAGAAGTTGCCTATGCAGCCTTTCATCCGTTTGAAAATCAATGATTCCCAATCGGGTATCGCTTCTTACGACGGTTATATCGATGGTAAATGGGTGCTCTTCGAGTTCGATTATAAGACACGTCTGATTACTTATTGGCTGGATTCAAGACAGATCCCGCGCACGAATAAGAACCATTCGCTCAAAATCGTCGTGAAGGATAATTGTGGTAATGTTTCCGAATATAATTCTCAAATCATATGGTGATGATGAAAAAATATTTGTCGTATATAGGTTGCTTTCTCACGCTCTTATGCGTTTGCGGAGATTTGTGGGCCGGTTCTAATGTGATGGTCGGCAAGAATGCTTCGAAGGATGGCTCCACTTTCTGCACTTATTCTGCCGATTCATACTATTTGTATGGCGAGCTCTCTTATTACCCTGCTACGAATAACGCGAAGTATATGCAGACGGACATATATGGCTGGGATACTCATCGTTATCAGGGAAAGATTGACGAGGTCTCCGTCACTTATGCTGTGCTTGGGAACATCAACGAGCATCAGGTCTGCATCACGGAGTCTACATTCGGAGGCAGAAAGGAATTGGTGGATACTACGGGCGTGTTGGATTATGGTAATTTGATATATATTACTTTACAGCGTTCCAAAACGGCGCAGGAGGCGATTCAGGTGATGACCGATTTGGTTAATAAATATGGCTATTGCAGCATGGGAGAGACTTTCTCCATCGCCGATCCGAACGAGGTATGGATCATGGAGATGATCGGGAAGGGACCTGATGTGAAAGGGGCCGTCTGGGTGGCTTTGCGTGTCCCTGACGATTGCATATGTGCGCACACGAACCACTCCCGTATCACTACGTTCCCTTTGAACGACCGTGATAATTGTAAATATTCTAGAGACGTGATCTCTTTTGCAAAGGAGATGGGTTATTTCAATGGGAAGAATAAGGACTTCAGTTTTTCGGATGCGTATGATCCTATGTCTTTCAGCGCCAGAAGGTTCTGCGACGCTAGGGTGTGGAGCATCTACCGAAAGGTGAACCCTGACATGGAGAAGTATATAGATTATGTTTTAGGCAAGTCTGATGAACGGATGCCTTTGTGGGTGAAACCAGCGCATAAGGTCTCTTTGCTGGAACTGAAGAATTTGATGCGTGACCATTTTGAGAATTCGCCTTTGGCGCTGACGAACGATGTGGGTGCCGAACCTTTCGGCGCTGATTACCGTTTCGAGCCTCGCTTCTGGGAGTATAAGGGAGAGACTTATTTTAACGAGTCGCCTATCGCCGGACCTAAGAACGCGTTTTCTTTTGTGGCTCAGATGCGTAGTTGGCTGCCTAGTAAAATTGGAGGCGTTTTGTGGTTCGGAGTGGATGACGCGACCTTTACGGTCTATGTGCCTATCTATTGCGGCACGACTCAGGTCCCTAATTGCTTCAAAACGGGTAATGGTAGTCTTTTGGAGTTCTCTTGGGACTCCGCTTACTGGGTATTCAATTGGGTTTCCAACATGGCTTACGGGAAGTATAAGTATATGGCGCCTGATATCCGCAAGGTGCAATCTGAGTTCGAACAGAAACTGGAGGATAACTTGGATGTCGTGGAGGAGGCCGCTCAGTCTCTCTATCGTAAGTCGCCTGATTATGCGAATCGTTTCCTCACCGAATATTCGGAGAACCAAGCTTCTATTATGATGAGCCAATGGAAGTCGTTGGGAGAATTTTTGATGGTTAAATATGCGGATGGTAACATTAAGCGTGAAAGGAACGGAATTTTCATAGATAATGGTTGGGGTGTGCCTAACGATATTCAGACTCCTGGTTATTCCGATAGCTATTATCAACGTGTGGTGGATGAGACGGGTGAAAAGTTTAAGGTGAAAGGCGAGGCGAGGTGATAGTTAACTTCCGTCTTAAATCTATAGGAGGAGATGCGGCGTGCCGTGTCTCCTTTCTCTTTAAGAATGTATGGCTTTATTTCTTTTTCAGATAACTCATCGGTATTTCAAGGGTGCAGGCGATGAGTCCCGTGAGTTTCACGACCACTTTTTTTGCGTTGTCCACCCGAATCAGTTCCCCCTCAATGCCGCACCAGACTCCTTTGGTGATTTCCACTTTTGTCCCTTTCTCGAAAAGTAGGGTGTTGTCTGTAGTGACGGGTTCTTCCGAGAAATCAAGGAACTTGATGAAGTTCTCCATCTCTTTGTCTGATACCGTCATGAGGTTCTTTTTCCCGTCCATCATGTCGATGGCGTAACGGATGGGTACCCCGCACCCGTTGGATATGGAGAGTGCCTTGCTTTTGTTGGTATGGATGAATATTGTGCTTGGAATCAGGACCATCTCCACTTTTTTCTTGCGGTCGTGCCATTGACGTATCTCTACGCTTGTGGGAAGGTAGACTTCTATGCCCATCTCTGTCAATTGTTGCCTGATCTTTTTCTCTTGTCTTGCTTTGGTCTTGGCGACAAACCAATGGATTTCCTCTATGCTTTCCATTCCTTCCCTTCCCGATGTATCGTGCGCTTTGAGCCTGTTTAAAGATAATACGCGAAAATAAATTTTTTTTGCGAATTATTGAAATCTAATGATTTTGTCATAACTTTGTGTTATTGATGGTTTTATAACCCAAAGGGCTAATCGCTTGTGGCGTTTTGTGCGGATGAGTGGGAAAATGTTTCATTGTGTAATGTTTCATGGGTAAAAAAAGTAGGTATCGGATATTTTGTGCGTCGATGCTTTTGATTGTGTTGATGCCTTATATGATGTTCAAGGCTTTCCATAGCCATGAACAATCCAATCCTATACCCTCTGATGATTATTCTTCTTGTTTCACAATCGATGGCTCTAACCAGCCCGAATGTCCGATTTGTCACTTTGTGCTATCTCCTTTTGAGTGCTTGGATGATCTACGGACAGTTGACGTTTTCCAAAGGTCTTGTGATTATGTCGAGATGCTCGTCTCCCGTGCGGTAGGCGCTTCCGTATCTCTATTTTGTTTGCGTGCTCCTCCCGTTTTAGCATAGAACATTATTTGTCTTTTTATTATCGCTTCATCATTCTCTTCCTTTTGAGAGGAGGAATGGTGTGGCTATGTGCTATTGCTAAAAATAATTTCATGAAAAAAATATTATTCTTATGCGCCATGTTCGTCATGGTCGCATTGTCCGCTTTTTCGGCGGCTTCGCACGCTCACATCCATGGACATGTGACGGATGCGGAAACGGGAGATGCTCTCCCTTATATGAATGTGGAAATCAAGGGTACAACGATTGGTACATCTACGGATATTTCTGGTCATTATGAGTTGTTCAACATTCCTGTCGGTGATGTTGTCGTTGAACTTCAAAATATTGGTTTTAAAACAGTTATAAAAAAATTCCATGTTTCCGATGAAGATGTCATCGAGGCGGATTTCGCTTTGCAAGTGGAGGTGGTGTCGCTCGATGGAGTGGTCGTTTCGGCGAATAATTCCGTTACCGCTAAGGTGGAGGCTCCTTCCGTGGTGGCTGTGATGGATACCCGATTGCTGGAGTGTACCCACTCGTCCAATGTTTCTCAGGGACTTTCTTATCAGCCGGGCGTTCGTGTGGAGAGCAGTTGTCAGAATTGCGCCACCCCGCAGGTGCGTATCAATGGTTTGGATGGCCATTACACCCAGATTTTGATGGATTCAAAACCTATCTTTTCCTCTCTGATGGGTCCTGACGTCTTGGATTTGTTCCCTACGGCTATGATTGATAGGGTGGAGGTGATTCGCGGTGGCGGGTCGGCTCTATATGGTGCGTCGGCGGTAGGTGGCGTCGTCAATATCATCACGAACGATGCGGTGCGTAATGGCGGACGGCTGTCGCATACGATGACCTCCGTCGGTTTGGATGGTACGATGGAGAACACGACGGCGATGAACGCTTCGGTGGTCTCTCCGGAAAATAAGGCGGGACTCTTCCTCTTCGGCCAATTGAAGAATCGTGAAGGCTTCGATTACAATGGTGACGGCTATTCGGATTTGCCGCTTCTGAACCATAAGATATTGGGATTCAGGTCTTTCTTCAAGACTGGCAGCTATTCTAAGATTACTTTGCAATATCATGGCGGGGAATCGTTGAAGCGTGGTGGAGATGACTTGGATCTCCAGCCTCACGAGGCGCACATGACGGAGCAGCAGCATGACCGGATGAATGGCGGTTCTCTCAATTTTACCACATTCTCTCCTAACGGGAAGAATAAGTTTAGCCTCTTCTCTTCTTTGCAGCATTTGGGTCGTGAGTGTTATGATGGCGGCATCGGTTCTGGCTCCGATGAGGAACGTGAGGATGCGTTGGCGGGTTATGGCACCACGAAGGATTTGAATTGGTTGATCGGTTCCCAATATCTCCATCAGTTCGACAGCCTGATTTTCATGCCTTCCACTTTGATGGTGGGCGTGGAGTTCAACCGTGACGTATTGGAGGATGAGAGCGCGATATCCGAGCGTTCGTTTAGCCAAAACGCTAATATCGGAAGTTTCTATCTTCAGAACGAATGGCATACCTCTAAGTGCGGCATATTGGTGGGGGCTCGCCTCGATAAGCATAGTATGGTGGATAGACCGATTGTCAGTCCTCGTGCCAACTTTCGCTTGAATCCTTCTTCCCATATTGTCTTGCGTGCGAACTATGGCGCCGGATTCCGCGCTCCGCAGGCTTATGATGAGGATATGCATGTGAGCGTTGTGGACGGTGATCGTTTGGTGACTCGTCTGGCGGATGACCTGAAGGAGGAGCGCTCGCATAGTTTTAGCCTCTCCTGCGATTTGTCACGCGAGTTCGGGAAAGTGGATGCGGACCTTTTGTTGGAAGGCTTTTATACGAAGTTGAAGGACGTATTCGCTAAACGTTATTTGAGTGAACAGGATGCTTGGGGCAATGATGTGATTGAGCGTTATAACGCTTTCGGAGCCTCCGTTTATGGCTTAAACATTGAGGGAACGCTTCTTCCCGCTCGTTGGCTTCGTTTGGATTTGGGCTATACGTTGCAAAACAGTTCGTACGACGAGCCTGTCGTTTGGGACGAGGAGGCGCCTGCCGAGAAGAAGATGTTGCGCACGCCTGACTCATACGCTTATTTCATCCTTTCCTTGACTCCCGTAAAGCCTTTGTCCATCGCCCTTTCGGGAAATTATACGGGTAGAATGCTTGTCGGTCATGCCGAAAGCTCGGGGGCGGATGTGCCGATGCTGAAGAACTCGCCTCGTTTCTTCACGCTTAACGCAAAGGTCTCTTATGATTTTGCTTTGTATAAGACAACGGTATTGCAGGCTTTCTTGGGCATCAAAAACATCACGGATAGTTACCAACAGGATTTGGATAAGGGGTTCGAGCGTGACTCGGAGTATGTCTATGGTCCCTCTACGCCTCGAAGCTTATACTGGGGATTGAGTTTCTCCTTCTGAGAAAAGATAATTTCCTTTGCTGGAATGGATGGCGGATGATTGGCTTAAATCGTCTGCCATCTTTATTTTTGTGAAAAAATATATATATATTTACGGACTAATTTATTAAGGCTGTTGTATCATGAAAAACACACACTTCTATCGCTTTTTTACAGCTTTTATCTTCTGCTGTTACTCGCTTTTATCTTTCTCAGCTGAGAAGAGTTTCTCCGCTTATTTGTTCGCCTATTTCAAGGGTGAGGGGTTGTCGCAGGGCGAGCAAATCTATTTTGCGGTTAGTAAGGATGGGCTTCATTGGACTGACTTGAATGACGGTAACCCTGTTCTTGTCTCTACGATGGGCGAAAAGGGTTTGCGTGATCCTTTTATTATGCGTTCTGCGGAGGGTGACCGATTTTTTGTTATTGCCACGGATTTGAAAATCAATGGTAACGGTAATTGGACTGCGGCGCAGACTACGGGTAGCAAGTCTATCATGGTGTGGGAATCCCCTGACTTGATTCATTGGTCGGAACAACGTATGTGCCGCGTCGCTCCTGATGGTGCGGGCTGTACTTGGGCGCCTGAGGCGGTATATGACGAGGCGAGTGGGGAATATATTGTTTTCTGGAGCTCCAAGATCCCTTCGGGTGACAATACCCATCGCGTCTATTATTGCACGACAAAGGATTTCAAATCGTTCAGCGAAGCGAAGGTTTGGATAGAATTGCGCAACGGGTCGAATCGTGCGATTAGCGTGATTGACGCTACCGCCATCAAGGTGGGCGACACGTATTATCGTTTCAAGAAAAACGAGGCTACGGAACCGCATAAGTCTGGTATGCCTTCGGGCGGTAAGTATATCATCATGGAGAAATCCAACTCTCTTTTGGGTAATTGGACGGAGATCGATTCCGACATGAGTAAGGTCTCGGGTGTCGAAGGTCCTACTTGTTTCAAGTTCAACAACGAGGAGAAATGGTGCTTGCTGCTGGATGATTTCGGTGGGAAGGGCTATTATCCGTTGGTGACTTCCGATCTTTCTTCCGGAAAGTTTACCCAGCTTAGCTCCAACCAGTATGCTTTTCCTTCGGTCATGCGCCATGGCTCTGTGATTAATCTGACGGCCGACGAGTACTACGGTTTGATGGCGAAGTATGATCCGAACATTATGACGACTGCTTGTATCAATCCTGGTTCTAAGCAACAGACTATCGAGGGGTGGGGCGTTTCCCTTTGTTGGTGGGCGAATATGTGCGGTAAGTGGAGCAACGAGTCGAAGATTGACGATTTGGTAAAGCTGCTTACGTCTGAGGATGGTTTAAACTATAATATTTTCCGCTTTAATATCGGTGGTGGCGACGCTCCTTCCCATTACAATGGTCACATGTGCAACGGTAAAGGGAAGCGTGCCGAGATGGATGGCTTCAAGGCAAGCGAGAATGCCGCTTACGATTGGTCCAAAGATCCCGGACAAAGAAAGGTGTTGGATAAAATTAATAAGGTGCGCCCTGACGCTGTTTTCGAGGCGTTCTCTAATTCCGCTCCTTATTGGATGACCTACAGCGGTTGCTCTTCTGGTAACTCTTCGGCGGGTAAGGATAATCTGAAGCCTGAGTATTATGGCGCCTTCTGTGATTATCTGATCGACGTCTGTAAACATATCAAGAGCGAGTATGGCATCGAATTCAAGACTTTGGATCCTTTCAACGAGCCTAACACGAATTATTGGGGCGCCAACGGAGGTCAGGAGGGGTGCCACTTCGATCCCGCTTCCCAGGTGAATCTGATCAGGGTGCTTTATCCTAAATTGCAGGCTTCTGGCCTGAATACGGTGATCTCCGCTTGCGATGAGACGAGCGTGACAACTGCGATAGATGAGTTACAACTTTACATCAAGGAGGGGGATATTGTGGATAAGTTGGGTCAGTTCAATGTCCACACTTATGGTGGAAACGCCATGGATAAGGTCAATCTGAAGGATTTGGTGCATGGAACGGGCATTCCTTTCTGGATGTCCGAAACAGGTGCCGGAGGTACAGGTTTGGCCGGAAATTTAGGTATGGCGCAACGTATGTTCGATGACCTTAACTACTTGATGCCTCAGGCGTGGGTCGATTGGCAGTTCGTCGAGGAGGCCAATGATCAATGGTGCATGGTGCAGGGTAATTTCTCTACGCAGGAGTATCATATCGTGAAAAATTATTATGTCCGTATGCAGGTCACCCGTTTCATCAAACAGGGATACACTCTTTTGACGACGGGTCGTGGCGACCTTTTGGCTGCTATTAGCCCGGAGGGCGACAAGGTGGTTGTGGTGATGCTTAACACGGGTACGGACGAGAAGCATGTGAGCTTGGATTTCTCCTTGCTGAAGAGTGTGTCGTCTGACGTGAAGTTGTATGTCACTAATTCCGGGAAGAATTGTGAACTTTCCGACAATTATACGTTGGAGAATAAAACTTTCTCTTACACGATGGGGGGAGAGGAGATTTCTACTGCTGTGTTTGATGTCGTGTCCGACAAGGGCATTGAGGGCATTCAGCCTGACGTGGCCTATGCCTTGGTGCCTCGTAGCGCCTCTGCCGTCATCACATCCGAGGCGGCTGAAGGTATTAAGTTAGCTAACCTCTTCCCGCAGGATACTTTGCAGCGTTGGTATTTCCAACCGCTCTCCAATGGAGATTATTCCATCTACACGATGAAGAATGGGGAACGTTGGGCGATTACGGATGATGGTTCCTATTACTTGAAATTGAGTAAGTTGTCTGACGGACAACAGGGACAACACTTCCGTTTGACGGATTTAGGAGAGAATTGTTATTCCATCGTCTCCGTCTCCGACGGCAAGTGGTTCGATTTGGAGGGTGTGAAAACCTCCGCAGGAACGAATGTGGGTGTTTGGGAGGCCGGAAACACAGGCACCAACGCCCATAGGGAGTGGCGCATCATTCCATCTCCTTTCGCTAACGCATTGCCTTCGGATCCGACAATTTTGACGGATGTTTCTTCTAATGATATTCTCCTTTCTGAAGAGAAGGGGGCATTGCTTCTGACGAATCGTTCGACTCCATCCTCCGTGCGTGTCGTGGTGGTCTCCATCAGTGGTGTCGTTTGGGTGGACCGCACCTCTGTGATTGCGGAAAGTTGCAGGATTCCTTTGCCAAGCGGGGTCTATGTGGTCATGACTGAAAGGGATGGAAAGAAAAAGGTGGAAAAGGTTATAATTCAATAGTGGTTTCTAAAATACAGATAGATGAAAAACGTGAAATGTTTCTTGACGACTGTCGCTGTCGTTTTTTCCGCCCATGTGGCTATGGCGGATCCTCCCGCAAATATGAGCGGTTGGACGATGGTTTTTAATGATGAGTTCGATGGTAACTCTTTGGATAAGTCTAAGTGGAATCCTACTTACAATTGGGGACATACCCATAACCACCGCGCTTATTGTGTGGAGGAGAATGTCTCGGTATCGGATGGTGTGCTCCGCATTAAGGGGGAGGCGAAAAGACATCCAGAGGCTCCCGCTACTTGCAAGAGCGGTGACAAGACTTATTCGTTGGATTATACTTCGGGTGCGATTGACACACGCGGGAAGTTTGAGGTGAAGGGCGGTTACATCGAGGGACGTTTTAAAATGCCGAAGCAGTTGGGCACGTGGCCTGCCTTTTGGACTTTACAGGACGGATGGCCGCCGGAGATTGATATCTTCGAGGTGCCTCATGCGCGTAACCAGCATCATTATTATCTGCATTATACCAAGACGGATTGGTATGCTTCCCACGGTTCCGCTTGGGATCATGAGGCTTCTTTCGGTGGGGTGCAGACGGGACCTGACAAGTCTGCCGACTTCCATAACTATGGTTTGGAATGGAACGACCAATATATGAATTTTTATTTCGACGATAAGTTGGTGGCGAGTTATAATAAGCCTACGGAAATCAGTCAGTTGACTAAGATGTATATCATCATCAATCTGGCGATTGGCGGTTGGGCTACGGATAATGGTAACCCGATTGAGGTGACTTCCGGAAATCCCGCTTACTTGGAGTGCGATTGGGTGCGTGTGTGGTCTAAGAACCCGGCTATGCGCTTGCCTGAGGGTAAGGTGCGTCTATATTCGATGGAGACGGGCGAGTGTCTGAGTGCGGCTAATAATGATGTGGAATTGGCTGATTGCGATTCTCCATCCGCATTGGCTACTATTGAGGAGTCGGGTAGTAGTTACCGTGTCAATTTTGGCGGAAAGGTGCTGGAAATCCCTAACGAATCGAAGGCGGCAGGTGATGCGGTTGGTCTTTGGGAATGGAATGGCAAGGCTCACCAGTTGGTGGGGCTTACGAAACACGATGAATATGAGGGTTGGGTGGTCGATATGCGTTTCGTCCATAGCGGCTATTATGTCTTGACCGCCAATGGGGATGTTTACCAAAACACGAAACCTTCCGACCGTCCTAATAGCGCTTTGTGGCGGATTATAGGTGAAGGAGAGAGCGTGCCGACTGATGTGGCATCCTTCTCTTCGGAAGAATCTCTCTTCGTGGATTATGCGCAAGGAAGATTGATGGTGGAAGGGAAACGTAATAGCGCATTGGAATATAGGGTGGTGGATATCAATGGAGCCATCATCGTTCAAGGCATACTTCCGCAGAACGAAAATTCCGTGTCCGTCGATTTGCGGAGCGGTCTTTACGTTGTCCAGACGAATTGCGACGGAATCGGACGGCCGCATAGATTGTTGGTGAAATAATTTAAGGGAAGGAATTGCGCGGTAAAAATGTGCAATTCCTTTTGATACGAAAGCATTATCTTCAGAATTGCCTTCTTGTGAATCAGAAACAAAAGACGTATGGATGGCTTATGCTAATGAGAACGATTTGATTGTTTTTGCTATGGCTGATGGTGAAATTAATGTGACGGATGTAAGTGGCAAATATGACGGAACGTTCCTGGTTAAGGCGGAATCTGTTAACAAAATCACACTCTCTGCGGGCGTCTATTTCGTAAGGTTTAATACAGAGGTAAAGAAGGTTTTAGTATATTAATATTTATTGAATTGATTACTAAGAGGGAGTCTCGTTTTGATGTAGATGTTTTTTTGCCTTTTGTTAAATTTTTTAATAAATATTAAACATGTTATGAGTCGAATGTGAGCTGCTTTTGATTACATTTGTTCCTCAAAAGAAATTGTTTTAGCACGAATATATGTAAATAACAATCTTAAAATGTGTAATATATGAATCTATTTTTACGAAGAAAACTATCCCTATGTCTTATGGGGGCGTTGTGTGTCGTGTCTGGTTGGGCGCAATTCCCATCAAGTACGCAATTGCCGTTGGTGGCGGAAACCGATTTTTCCGTATCCAAGTCCGGATCTCCATTCTATTCGATTGAGGATGTGGATGGTTTTGGGAATTCCATTATTCGTCCTACTTTGAGAGTGGATAAAATCGGTTTATTGGATGAAGTCTCATCCACAGTGTCGAAATCTTCGTTTTTTGAAAAAAATGTATATGCGGTAACATCCAATCCTATCCAAGTGGATTCCTTCAGATTGTTGGATAATGGGGATGATGAATGGGGAATTATATTTTCTGGTGGAAAATCGGGTTTTCAATCAGGTACTCTGTTGGATTTTGTTGTTGACGGGCTTAAACCGAATTCATCTTATAGGGTGGAAATTGAGATTGTCAATCCATTGTCGAAAAACTATTTGAGCACGTCTGCATCCACACCGAGTCCTCATTTGAACTCGGGGTATGTTTGTCAACTCCGATATGGAGTGAATTCTTTATCAAATAGTTCTATGGAAAAAGATGTTTCGTCAACAATGACGGAATCAGGTTCAACCTCAACTATGGTGATAATTACTCCGACTACAGAAAATATGGACGTTCGTCCAATTGATGCAAATGGTAGATTGGACTTGACGCTATTTTGTGATTTGTTAAGTGGCGAAGCCATTATGATAAAGAGCATCAAGGTCTATGCGGAGCCGAAACTTGAAGTGCGAGCATCTTCCGAAGAGGTATGTGTTGGAGGAGAGAATACTGTTCTAAGTGTCAAATCGGAACCGGAAGGCGCTTCAATCCAATGGTACAAAGATGGCGTCAAATTGGCAGGTGAGACGGGACGTGAAATCATTCATACCTCCGGAAACGAGCCTGGCAATACTGTTTATTATTATGAAATGACAACTTTGAACGGCGATGTCTTTCGGTCGAAAGAATTCACGGTTAGGAATGTGGAATGTTGTGTTAATTTAGTGGGGGCTTACCTTTCTCGCAGATTAGTATGGCAGGAGGATTTCGGAACGTTCACATCCGGTTCGACCTATTGGCGTTGGGATTATTCGGAAATTAATAATCCGAAGAAAGTGATGTGTACTAATGCTAAGAACTGGTCAACCGCTT
The DNA here is from genome assembly GCA_937907165.1 of uncultured Bacteroidales bacterium. Classification (GTDB taxonomy): domain Bacteria; phylum Bacteroidota; class Bacteroidia; order Bacteroidales; family Paludibacteraceae; genus UBA1181. Next base: position 19,619 of record CALCUH010000040.1, read on the forward strand.
ATGACACGACTCTTCAATCATCCATGCGTGCTTCAAATCATGAATATAGTTCTGCTCCTAGTGAGGAAGGTTTATATTGTGTCGCCGCAAATGTGACGTGTTCATATGATAATGGATCTACAGGAACCCAATGGGATTGGGAGGCTCGGTTCGGTAATGGAAAACGACCTGACCAAAACGGATGGTCTTTCGTTCCTGACCATACCTATGGAACGGATGCGTATGGCGGAATGCTTTTTGTGAACTTTAATGGCGAAGCGGATGATGTAATCTATTCCACTGTCATAAATGGACTTGAACAAACCGCTTTGACCGCAAAATGTTTCTTGAATACATTTTCGGATGATTTAAGCCTTTGCGATATTTATTTACGATTGACGGATTTAGAAACAGGTGACGTTGTCACGTCTGAACGAGTGTCGAAATCTGCGACTGGTTCAACCGCTTGGAACGAGGTTAGCGCTTCGATTGATTTGGCAGGTACTTCCTTAAAATTAGAGGTGGTCTCTTATGGGGGGGGGGATAATTATAATATGGGTGGTAATGATATGGTCATCGATGACATCCAGTTATTTGCGTGTGCCGCTCCTACTGGCTATTTGGACTATGAGGATAAGAACTCAATAATCAGTTTTGATGGAGGCGCTATGTATAGGATTTATTGGAGCAAAAAGTCTGGAGTACACTTCCAATACTCCTTAGATCCGGAATCCACGGAATGGAACGATTTGTTCTCTTGCACACTCGGTGAGCTTGACTCAATGGATTTGACATCCAAGGTGAACGAAAGTGTCAAAGAGCAGGCGATCGAGGATAGTGTCATATATTTGCGCGTTGTCACAGAAGATCGTGGTGACTATTACGAGGGTGGTGTTCACGAGTATTTCTTTAATGATCCTTCTATTGAATATTCTATTTCCAATGTACAGGTGTATTTTGTTCGAAAAACGCAGGTCCCATCAATTATTTATGAGGAGTCGGATTTAGAGGTGATCGCAACCTCCGAAGAGGTATGTGTTGGAGGAGAGAATACTGTTCTAAGTGTCAAATCGGAACCGGAAGGCGCTTCAATCCAATGGTACAAAGATGGCGTCAAATTGGCAGGTGAGACGGGACGTGAAATCATTCATACCTCCGGAAACGAGCCTGGCAATACTGTTTATTATTATGAAATGACAACTTTGAACGGCGATGTCTTTCGGTCGAAAGAATTCACGGTTAGGAATGTGGAATGTTGTGTTAATTTAGTGGGGGCTTACCTTTCTCGCAGATTAGTATGGCAGGAGGATTTCGGAACGTTCACATCCGGTTCGACCTATTGGCGTTGGGATTATTCGGAAATTAATAATCCGAAGAAAGTGATGTGTACTAATGCTAAGAACTGGTCAACCGCTTATGACACGACTCTTCAATCATCCATGCGTGCTTCAAATCATGAATATAGTTCTGCTCCTAGTGAGGAAGGTTTATATTGTGTCGCCGCAAATGTGACGTGTTCATATGATAATGGATCTACAGGAACCCAATGGGATTGGGAGGCTCGGTTCGGTAATGGAAAACGACCTGACCAAAACGGATGGTCTTTCGTTCCTGACCATACCTATGGAACGGATGCGTATGGCGGAATGCTTTTTGTGAACTTTAATGGCGAAGCGGATGATGTAATCTATTCCACTGTCATAAATGGACTTGGACAAACCACTTTGACCGCAAAATGTTTCTTGAATACATTTTCGGATGGTAAAAACCCTTGCGATATTTATTTACGATTGACGGATTTAGAATCAGGTGAAGTTATCAAGTCTGATCGAGTGTCGAAATTAGCGAATGGTTCAATCGAATGGAAAGAGGTCAGCGCTTCGATTGACATGACAGGTCCTTCCTTAAAATTAGAGGTAGTTTCGTCCGAAGGTGGTAATACGTATAATGTGAAAGGTAACGATATGGTCATCGATGACATCCAGTTGTGGACTTGTGCCGCTCCTGCTGGTTATTTGTATGTATCTGATACGACAATCAGCCGTGTGGCTGGCGATATGTATAAAAAATATTGGAATTCGAAGACAAAAGAGTTCTTCCAATATTCCTCAGAACCTGAATCTGCTGAATGGAACGATTTGTTCTCTTCCGCATTCGGTGAGCTTGACTCGATGGATTTGACATCCAAGGTGAACGCAAGTATCAAAGAGCATGCGATTGAGGATAGTGTCATTTATTTGCGTTTCGTCACGACTAACTATTACGACGGTGACACTCACGAGGATTTCTCGAACGATCCGTTTAGTGCATATTCTATTTCTAATGTGGTGGCCTATTCTGTCCGTGGCGCACAAGAGATTCCTGTTATATTGCCAAAACTTGAGATCGGTTATTATAATGATACCATCGCGATTTTCACGCGTTTGTCTGAGATGGTAGGTCTCGGTGAGAATGTCGGAATCCTTTACCAATATTCGCTCTCACCAGAAGACAGTTCATCTTGGAGAAGTTTCACATTGTCGGAAAGACTTGAGAGTGCTGGTATGGATGCCATGACGGAATTGATGGAGAAGTTGAAGGAAGAGGGTCAATCCGATTCTGTGGATGTCTATGTCAGATTAGTGGCCGGACCGGTAGCTCTTTTGTCCGAGACAGACGAATATCTTCCTAATAATCCATCCTATGTGGTCTCAAATGTTGTCCGATTGTCTCTTTACATCGCGCCAAGCGAGGAGTCTTTCGTCTCCACAGAAATCGAGCCGGGCAAGTTTGTCGTGACTTGGGAGCGTTTCGAGGAGGCCTCTTCTTATGTGTTGACCATCTTTACGGATTCGACCATGCAAGACACGGTGGCGATCTATGAGTTTGACGAGCAAGGCGAATTGATCAGAATGAATAAGCTCCGCGCTGAATCAGAGAGCGAGGTCATGAGTTATACGGTGACGAATTTGAAGACCGGCTCTTATTACTACACCATGGTGGCTAAGAAAGGTGTCGCTTCCGTTGCTAAGAACGCCGCTTCGTTCATGATGCCGGAGAAGGTCTCTTGCGAATCCGCTAAGAGCGACGCTTGGATGGTTTACGTCGATGAGAGCGCGCTGAACGTCTTTGCGCCAGAGGCTGGAACCATCAAGGTGACGGATGTCTGTGGCAATCTTGTGGGCGTGTTCTCTGTTGAGGCTGGCGCCACACGCGGAATCGCACTTCCTGCGGGCGTCTATTTCGTAAGACTTAACGCTGAGGTGAAGAAGGTTTTGGTATATTAATAGATTATTAAGAAGGAGCTGCGTCTTTTATGAGTCGTGGCTCCTTTTTTATGATTGAATCGCTTAATGATATCTTGGGGGGGATATTAAAGCATAAGTTTGAATTAATTCATGGGGCTGAATGAAGAAATTCAAAAAAAGATCCGCAATGCCGTATTTATTGGCATTGCAGACTGTTTTGTTATGCCTTTTGATGTTTAGCGGACACCAATAAAATTTTATATATTTGCATTGAAAAACATTAAGTGAAGGAATTACATTCTTCTATAGCAGGTTGAATCTGCGAGGTTAACTAATATGTATCAATGAGTGAATTAAATGAATGTTGTGAATCGGTCAAACCAGAATCTGATATGACCAATGAAAACAAAGGGAAGACAACTGTTGAAGATGCCATTATTACAAAGAAAAACGTTATTACTTCTGTCTTCTTATTGTTATTAAATTGTATTTTGATACCGGGTGTATGGAAAGCTATATATTTTAATGTCGTTGATATTCCGTCATTAATATTTCAGCTGAAAGTGCCTTTGGTAGGAGCGGATACGTCCAATTTCAATTCCCTTTTCCTTTGGATTTTCTTTGGAGGTATAGGCGGACTCGTTTTAGAATGGTGGGTCATTGTTTTTTGGAGAAGGCAATATCGCAAACGTCATTCGGCGGATAATCCTAAGGGAGAGCCCTTCCTTGTTTGTCATAGAGTGCCATTTAGCGCTTTTTTGATGGTGGCCGCATTAGTGTTTATTATGGTTTGGCTAAAAGTTCCTCAGTATCTCGTTCTGCAATGTACCAATTCTACATTTTATGAGGAGAAGTATGTGGATCCGGAACAGGTCGCGATTACTGCTCCAGAGAAGAAAAGAAATTTGATATATATTTATGTGGAGTCCATGGAGGGTTCTTTTGCCGATAAGGAACATGGCGGTATTTCGGAGGATAATCTGATTCCTGAGTTAACTAAATTGGCGGCTGAGGGAATTACATTTTCTTCTGCTGACTCAAATAAACTGAATGGTGCGACACAGATTTCCGGGACATCTTATACGATGGGATCATTGATTGCGCAAACAGGCGGTGCACCTGCGATCCTTCCAATAAAACAGAATGCGATGATGGTGTCTGATTACAAGGAATTCTTGCCTGGCTTATATACGATAGGTGAAGTGCTTCGAGATAATGGTTATCAACTTATGTTCATGATGGGATCGTCTATCGAGTTCTCTGGTTGTGACATTTATCTTCGAACACATGGCGGTTATGAGGTGAGAGATCATCTGTACTATTTGGCAAATGGTACTTTACCGAAAGGTTATAAAGTGTGGTGGGGGTATGAAGATGTGAAATTGTTCGAATATGCGAAAGAGGAAATCATGAAACTTTCGTCATCTGACAAACCTTTCTGTTTCAATATGATGACAATGGACACTCATTTTTTGGATGGTTACAAATGTCCATTGTGTAAAAACGAATATGAAAAGCAATACTGCAACGTCATTGCATGTGCCTCTAAGCAAATTAGTGATTTTATAGATTGGCTTAGAGAAAAACCTTTTTTTGATAATACGACGATTGTTATTGTGGGTGATCATCCGACAATGGATTCAGATTTTATTTATGGCTTGAGCGGATATAGTGATGAGTATGAGAGATATAGTTATTTGACAATTCTGAATTCCGCCATACCTTATACGTTAAATAAGAAAAGGACTTTTACTCAAATGGATATGTATCCGACAACATTGGCGGCGATGGGATATGCTATCGAGGGAAATCGTCTTGGAATCGGTGTGAACCTATTTAGTGATCTTCCCACGGTTCTTGAGGAATTCGGTTATGATGACCTAAAGAGGCAATTGGAAATGCATTCAAAGTTTTATGACAATTATTTAATGTATAGACACAGAAGTGGCGATGATTTTTTGATCAACCAGTCTAATTAAAATAAATGATTACCACGATTTCCTTGGAATAATCGATTGTCACGTCTCCGTCAAAAAGTTCGTGCGTGATGATGATTTGGGGAGTCGTTTGTTGGATTTGGAACCCATTCTCTTTGAATTTTTTCCACACAAAATCTTTATCGCGCCCAGGCTTTCCAGTATATAAACCGACACTCTTATTTTGGTAGTCTTTCCATAAATATTGGATTGGATTATTGATTGGAATATAGTTGCCAAAAAAATCGCATGTGTACGGATATCTTAAATCCAAGATGTCAAAGAATTTTTGTTTGAATTGCGCATACAATTTATCCAGCTCGTCTATGGATTTTTGAGGAATAGGGAATATGTAAAAATAGAGTTCCGCATGCTTTACGTCTTGAAGATTGATGATTTCGTCCGTTATGGGAAGCGTAAATAATAATACGTCTTTCCCTATTCTTTTTGGGAATGTTGTTATATAGTTGATTTGCACATCGCCCATGGAGGTGGGTGGGTAGTAGGGTGCGTAATAGGAAGTGTCTTTCCCTATTTGTAGTAATAATAGAAAGTTTGAGGCTATGTGTTCGTTTTGTATGGGCATTGAAGCTCTCCTCATAAAATCACGTACTATAAATTCGGGGAAGTCAGGATGGTATAACGTCTTGTTGGGTATGTCGACCATCATCACGCTATCTCTACCGTCGTTAAAAGTGACAACGATGGCGTCTTTGTCCGGAATAATCTGCTTTTTTTGAGCATGTGCGGGAATGCCTAAAAATAAGATGCCCAGATGTAAAAGGACTAATAATTTAAATAGGTTCGACATGGTTTATCGTATCTTATTAGTTTAGCGACTCTATAGTTCTCGGAGATGTGAACTTAACCACACATTTCTGATTTTATTGTTTAGGAATGCTCTATCGTTTCCCTTTTACTTCACCTTCGTGTACATTCTATTTTCCGGTCCGATTCTGTATTTAAGAGAATCCTTTGTCTGGTTAAAATAGATTTCAATATCGTAACCATAAAATTGGAAAGCGCCATTGGGTTTGGCGTTAAGTGTAACTGAAAAATTATTTTCGTCAGTTGCGATGAGATGTTTGCCGTTATTGGAGAATGTCAGCTTGTGGTTTTCACAAGTGAATTCACCGATGTACTCGTTGATTTGTGCGCTGTCTAAAGCGATGTAGTTCAAGTCTGGAATGGGGAACTCCTCACCTTTTTGTGCGCAGTTCATCGTCCAAATTAAGGTTTCTATCTTTGTCTCCATTGTGTTTTGCAATAGAGTTGTGACCGTTCCATCTTCATAGTTCATATATGCGAGATACCTTTCGAGAGAGCCGGTATGAGTGATTATGAGCTTACCGTCTTCTCCTTTGATGCCACCAACGCCACAACCGTAACCTTCGACGAAATCCAACATCTGTGAGGTCACATACTCGCCCCAAAATCCATTGGCTATGGCATAGATGTATTTTTGCAGGTCTTGGGTCGTCGACACGATGCTTCCTGTTCCAACGCAGACAGAAGGATGCCAAGGCTCTCTCTTGACCCAGCCCTCTTTGTATTCGTAGCTATTGGTGTTCGTTGATTGTCCGCTGCTACAGAATGTTCCGGTGAGTCCTAGCGGTTGGGCAATCTCTTCCTGAATCTGTTCAGCGTAACTTTTCGCATTCACTTGCTCCAGAATATACGCCAAAAGGATATAACCTGTGTTACTATAGCTAAACTTTTGACCGACAGGAAAGTTGGACTTCAATTTGCCGAATCGCTCCAGCATCTGCTCTTTAGTCTGTGGTTCATGCATATAAGATTGGAACTCTTGGTATGTCTCATTGACAAAGTCTTGTAGTCCGCTGCGGTGGTGTAGCAGATGATAGATGGTGATGCTGTCCGCATTGGTGATGTTAGCATCCGGGAAGAATTTGCTTAGTTTGTCATCCATGGAGATTTTGCCCGCCTCTATGGTCTTAAGGGTCAGAATTCCAGTGAATGATTTGGTGATTGAACCGATTCTGAAAGGAGTCGTGTCTGTAATCGGCACCTTGTTTTCGATGTCGATGAAGCCTGTGTTCTTGGAAAAGATTACTGAGTCTCCTTGGGTGATCATAACAGACCCCATGAATTGTGATGAGATGGAATCGAAAAACACACTCAAATCATCTATGTTGTGTCCTGTATGGAATGCGCTTTCAGTTTCGTTTGGTTTTCTATTAGCATCCTTGCAGGATGAGCAAATGATACCGCACACAATTGCAATCGAAAGTGTAAATAATAGTTTTCTCATGATATTTAAATGTTAAATCCACCGGCACAAAGATAGACATAATTGTTATTTGTACAAGTTTGATATGAACGTTGAAACTCCTTCCCTAATATCATGTACTAATACGGGGAAAGTCAGAACGAATATCATATTTTGTTGGATGTGCCGATTCTCACGACACTATCTCTATCATCGTTAAAGAGTCATCGATGGCGTGCTTGTCAGGAATAATCTGTTTTTTTTGTGTTTTTAATTTCCTAAAAGTAAGACGCTTAGATAAGAGGGAACAATTCCATAAAATTGTTCGTCATCATTATTGGGTAAATCTATTTTAGAATCTAAATCCAACAATAGCCATGGTTGTATTGTTGCGTGCGTCGAGAATGTGGTAGGTGTCGTTGTGATAATTGTTGAACATACCCAATTCGTAGGCGAACAATATGGAGACACGGCGGATTTCAATACCGGTAGCCGCTTGAACACCCATGTCAAATCTTTTGAATCTGCTGTTGTAGTCTTCCGAGAAACTGCTGATGAGGGAAGCTCTGTCGTCGTTAGATCTGTCTTTGAACCAATATTTTCTTTCTCCGGCCACACCTACGGCGAAGTAAGGTCCGACGATGAATTTCCAGGCCACCTCGTATTCGATCGGTACTCTAAAACCGATTAATCCGGGAAGTTCCACGTAGAAAAGGTTAACGGAAGCTCTTTCGTTATCATAAAGATTAATCGGACCTCCGTCTTTCAGCCATTCATGTCCGTTGATTCTGCATCCCTTTTTGTTGAAGGAGACACCCGTTTCGAAGTATACATGCTCTCCGAAATTGATGTCGAGAAAAAAGCCGAATTTGCATCCGAACACTCCTTTTTTACCATAGGCGTCATAGGCGTTACCCCATTGGTTGGCCATTCCCGCTCCCAAGTCGAATCCGAATTGGACTTTATCGTCATAACCGTATTGCGCTTGCGCATTGATATTTAGGAGAAATATTGTCGCGAGAATGCAAAATATTTTTTTCATGGCTTTTTTATTATAAACTTATTTGTCAAAAAATTAACGCAAAAATAATAAACTTTTTAAAATTCCACAACTGTAATTCCAGCACCTCCAAATTGTACATGTTCGTCGTGGAAATTTTTCACGCCGGCGATGTTTTGAAGGTATTGTCTGATCAATTGTCTGAGCGCACCCGTTCCTGTGCCATGTAGAATGCGCACTTGATCCACGTTTACCATAATGGCGTCGTCGATGAAATAGGTGACCGCTTGCAGCGCCTCGTCGCCTCGCATTCCGCGTACGTCGATTTCCCTTTTGAAATTGAGTTGCCTTTGCCGAAGATCGTCAGAGGTGGCTTCGCTGACGAATGTGCTCTTTTGAGCTTCTTTCTTTATGGTCGTTTTGCTGACTCTTTCCAACCTGTCCGTTTTTACGGTCGATTTTATTTGTCCGATGGCGATGATCGCATTGTTACCTTTGATTTCCATAATGGTAGCGTGACCGCCTTGACCCTTTATGCGTACGGTATCTCCTACGGAGAATGATTCCTCCTTTTGTTCCTTGTCCGTCCGTTTCTGGATAGGTTTGTGCGGCTGGATTTTCCTTTCGATGGAATCCTCTCCGTGTGATTTTTTACGTTGTTCTTCCTTGAAGTTTTCCAGTTCTTTCCTCGCCTCTTTGGTCTTCTCCTTGTCGGCCTGCGCCTCTTTAATCTTCCTGATGGTATTTTCTATGGCTGCGTTGGCTTGGTCGAGCAGGTGTTGTGATTCGGCTTTCGCCTCTCGGATGACCGCTTTCTTCTGTTTCGCCATCTCTTCCAACTCTTCCTCGTATTTAGCCGTCAGTTCCTCCAACCTCTTCTCTTTTTGCTTGATGCTCTGTCTTTTCGCTTCCCAGTAACGTTTGTCGCGCACTACATCTTGCAGATATTTATCCATATTGACGAAATCTTCGCCCACTTTTTGGGTTGCTTCCTCGATGACAGATTCCGGAAGACCGATCTTCCTTGCGATTTCTACAGCGAAAGAACTGCCGGGGTTTCCTATTTCCAGTTGGAAAAGAGGTTGCATGCGGTGACGGTCATAGAGCATGGCACCGTTGATGATTCCTTCCGTCTCTTCGGCGAAGTTCTTGAGGTTCGTGTAGTGGGTTGTGATGACGCCAAAGGTATGTTTTTGGTTGAAATGATCCAGCAAGGCTTCCGCGATGGCGCCGCCAATCCTTGGTTCTGTTCCGCTACCGAATTCATCTATGAGTATAAGGCTCTTATCATCGCATTGTTTCACGAATAGTTTCATATTGGTGAGGTGCGAACTATAGGTACTGAGGTCGTTTTCGAGGGATTGCTCGTCGCCGATATCGATGAGAATCTTCCCGAATATGCCCATTTCGCTGGTTGCATGCATAGGCACGAGCAATCCGCACTGAAGCATGTATTGCAGTAACCCGACAGTTTTTAGGCAAACCGATTTTCCTCCTGCGTTAGGGCCAGAGATGACAAGGATGCGGTTGTTGTTGTCCAAGGTGATTGAAAGCGGCACGACCTCTTTCCCAAGTTTCCTGTTGTTGAGGAGTAGGATAGGGTGCATTGCCACACTCCAATCCATATAAGGCTCCTTTTTGATTCTTGGAAGGGTGGAGTCCGTCTCTTGGGCGAAGAGCGCTTTGGCCCGTATGAAATCGATTTCAGAAAGAAAGTCGAACGAGTCTTGTAATTCAGGCACTCTAGGGCGGATCTCACTGCTGATGCTTGTGAGGATTTTTATGATTTCTTTTCGCTCATCGGCGAGCAACTCTTTGATTTTATTATTGATTTCCACAGCCGCCTCAGGTTCGATGAATACGGTTTTACCAGTTGCTGACTCATCGTGTACGATTCCCCTTATTTTGCGTTTATAAGCCGGAGCGATTGGAATGACCAATCTGCCGTCCCTGAAAGTCGGTTTGGTGTCGTCGTCGATATAACCCTCTTGTTTCGCATGTTGCAGGGCGTGGTTCAAAGCGCGTGAGATAGCGCTCTCTTCTATGGCGATGTTTCTTCGGATGTTACTAAGCTCGGGGGATGCGTTGTCTTTGATCCTACCGAATTTGTCTAATATGCGGTCAATGGTCCGTATGAGGTCGGGAAAGGTAAAAACGTCCTTTGCGAGTTGTTTGAGGTAGAAGTAATGTTCTTCCGGCTTTTCGTTAAAAAACTTTACGATTTCGCCGATTGTTTCGATTGATCGTCGCAATTCGAACAATTCCTGTTCTGAGAGATACAATCCTTCCGTCTGAATTCTAAGGAGTCCTTCCCTCACGTCATAGAAAGGGTCTGAAGGAAAATCCTCTTCCTCCAAAATCGAGGTGAATTCTTTGGTCTGATTAGTCTTGCTAAGAATTGTTTCGTGTTTCGTGGAGAATGTGATTTCGTCAACTTTATCTTTCCCGAGGGAAGATGAGCATTTGTTTTTTAGAAGTTCTCGTATCTTATCGAATCCGGTTTTTAGTTCGAATGTCTCTTGTTGGATCATAAAAATTAATTCAATAAACGAGGAATGCGGAAATCCGCACTCCTCGTTAAGAGAAAATATTAGTGTTTGACGTTATCTGATCAGTGTGACGGTTCCTCTACGTTCGCCTCCCTTATTCAGGCCTCTAAAGGTACTCTTATAGTTGACTACGTAGCCGTAAACGCCCCAAGCGCACTCTTTACCATCGCATGTTCCGTCCCAAGCGGCATCTTTATCGTCGCCGGTGAATACGATTCTACCGCTTCTGTCGAAGATGATGAAATGGAAGTCAGTCATGAGTTCTGTGCCTAAGAATCTGAACACATCGTTATCGCCATCGTTGTTAGGTGTAAAGGCGTTCGGAACCCAGAAGTCTTTCCATACGTAGATGGTGGTGTCTCCATGGTATTCGCAGCCTCGTTTGTCGACAGCTTTAACCTTCACGATGAACGAGTCTCTTGTACCCGCTTCTGGGTAGGTATAGAGGGCGTTCGTTCTTTCGATGGTTTCAGAATAATCGCCTGGATCCCAATACCACAATGCGTTCTCAGGATAGAATCCTTTGAGGGAGATGATAGGATTGTCATGTTCAATTACACCTGGAGAAACCGTGAATTGGATAGGTTCATAAGGTACCGGCTCGATGAATGTGGTGTCCGAAGATTCGCAATTATTCTCGTCTGTACCATGGACAATGATGGTTGTCGGTTCTTTCAACACAGCGCCGAGGATCGAGTCGTCGATGCTGGTGGCAATCTCCGTCACAGGAGGGTAACAACTCCAAGTGTAGTGTTTGGCGCCCTTAGCTACAAGGTCGACAGTCGTTTCTGATTGTGGACAACCGTCTTTCTTCGTTATCAACCTGACAGGAGGTAATTGGTTGACGTGAATTGTCTTGGATGCAATCGCACTACAACCATTGTAACCGATACCTTTAACGGTGTATGTCATGGAGTTCGTTAACGGTTTTGCGATACTTCTTGTCGTCTCACCTGTGCTCCATTCGAAGTACAAAGCTCCGTTGGCGGTAAGAATTGCCTCTTCGTTTTTGCAGACAACATCCTTGCTTGTGATTGAAAGATCTGGAGCAGGATCAGCTTGAACATAGACGCTCAAGTCTGAAGAACAATGACCCAAAGTGCCGTGAAGGTTGATTCTTGTGTTCTCTTTAGGCCTGAATGAGAAGTTCATTCCTCTTGTTGTATCTCCACCCATTATCCAATAGTAAGAGCTTGCGCCTTGTGCGGTCAGAATTACGCTCTCTCCTGCGCAGACTTTTGTGTTTCCGCTATAGTAGAGGGTAGGAGGTTCCAATGCCTTGATTTTGGTGGATTGGGTCGAAGTACAGTTGTTAACGTCTATAGCGCGTACAAATACTTGTGTCTCACTATTAATTGGTACCGCTATTTCGTTTTCGTTACCACTCTCTGCGTCAGTACATTCGTTGTTGCCGAATCCCCATTGATAGATGATTGCGGAACCAACGGCACTCAGGTGTGCGCTCTCACCTCTACATGCTTGATTGTCTCCTGAAATCGTGAATTGTGGTTGCGGATAGACGGTGATAGGAATATCAATCGCGTTTCTACATCCGTTCTCACTAATACCTGTCATAGTGTATCGGGTGTTGGTGATCGGACGAGTCTCGAGTATTTGAGCGTTTGTTCCGTTGCTCCATGAGTAGAGTTGCGCACCTAATCCTTTAATCTCAAGTTTATCTCCTTGACATATGACCGTGTTCCCTTCATAACTCAACTGTGGCTTTTTGTTGATTATAACGGTTGTGTCGGCATGACTTTCGCAACCATTTAGGCTACCATAGACACGGAAACTCTTGGTGGATTTGTCTCCGATTGCGGTTGTGTAATCGAATTCCGCCAGAATGTTGAGTTGGTTGGTCTTATTACCGTTTGACCATAAATAGTCGGTCGCTGAACCGAATGCGCTGATGACGATTTGTTCGTTTTCGCAGACATTCATATTACCGGTAAGGGTAATCTTCGGGTTTTTGGTAATGCTAACCGTGTGCTCCGCATATGACTTACAGCCGTTAGCGTCTATCGCCTCTACTCGATAGCTCTTCGGAGATGAGATGTGGTCCTCCCTGATTTGATTGTGGTTGGTTTCGTCGTCGTCCCAAGTATAGGTGAGAGGTTGTGCGCTTCTGTTGTTGACGGTCAAGGTTAAGTCACCTTTGTCGGAACAAACTGTCTTAGGTCCGTCGATTGATATCTCAGGAGGGAAGTTAACTCTCACCTCCATTTCTGCTGTTCCCTCGCATCCGTATTGGTCGTAACCGATTACAGAATAGGTCGTCGTGGACATTGGCTTGGTGACGATTGAGTCGTTTTGTGTTCCTTCACTCCAAATATAGGTTCCTTTGGAAATGCCGGATGCCCTCAATGTCGCATAGTCGTTGATGCAGACATCTTTGTCTCCTTCTATTCTAATACTAGGATGAGTTACGACTTCTACGTCCATATCGTACCAGTCTGACGTACAACCATCGGTGGTACCTCTTACTTTGAACCATTGTGATCCTGGAACGTCCATGTTTTTAGTGAGCGTATTGGTCTCATTTTCAATAGACGTTCCGTTATTAATCCATTCGTATGCGTTGGCTCCTGCTACAATAAGGCTGACGCTTCTTCCTGTGCAGACCGTGTCGTGTGGTGTTACGACGAGTGACGGAATAGGTTTGCTCTTAATGGTTGTGCTAGCCGTGTTGTCGCATCCGTAAATATCCATGACATAAAGGTTGATGCTTTGTGTCGTGTTGATAATTGGATTGATTGTATCTGTCGAGCCAATGATTTCGCCTTCAGATCTCCAAGTGTATATATTTAAAGGAGAAGTGTTTTCGCTTGCCACAACGTATATTTCCGCTTCTTCACCTTCGCAGACGGCGTAATCTCCATCGATGGTTACTTGTGGAATCGGGCGAACATTAACGGTAAAGGAATCTACGTTAGAACAACCGTTGGCGTCTGTTCCGATCACACTGTAAGTGGTTGTTGAAGAAGGTCTGATGTCAATTCGGTTGTTAGATTTACCCGTACTCCAAATGAATGTCTTTGCACCATTTGCAAGCAAAGGCATTGTCCTTCCTGCGCAAAGATCGTGGCTTTCTCCATTGATGACAACCAAAGGCAGATCAAGAATCTTGACTGGGTATTCTTTGATTGTTGTACATCCGTTGGTGGTTCCCAATACGTAGTAAGTGGTATCATGTGCAGGAATGTCTGTGAACGTGTTGCCTTTAGTACCGTCGCACCATTCATATTCTGTCGCACCTGTAACGGTAATCTTGATCTGACTGCCGTCGCAAACCGCATCAGGCGCATCATCGTTTAATACCGGATACGGTTTAATCTTAACCGCAAGGCTCTTGGTCCTTTGACATTCGTATGGATCTGTGGCGGTAACGTAATAGGTGGTGTTCTCCGCTACGATAGGATAAATAGAGTCTCCTAACATATCAAATGTGCCTTCCCATTCGAATTCTAACTCCTTGTAATCATATTCAACCCATATCTTGTTGGTGTCGTTTTGACAAATCAACTCTTGTCCTTTGACTTCGAATTCTGGTAACGGAATTACTCCGACGGTGAAATCTGTGTCATTAGAACATCCGAACTTATCTGTTCCTACAACCGTATAAGTGGTTGAAGAGAGCGGAGAAACAGTCAAGACGTCGTTGGATATGCCCGTGTTCCAGGTGTAGTGGCCATTATTGTCGATATCGTCTCCCGCACCATAAGCGGTAAGATTTAGCATGTCTCCATAACATATTGAGTCTCCGTTAAATCCTTTACCATCGCCTTCGATTTCGATTGTCGGCAATTTTTTGACTTCAATGGTCAATGAATCTATGGTTGTACATCCGTTGGTTGTACCAGCGACGATGTAAGTGCTGTCGTGGGTAGGAGAGGTGATGAAACTCCTTTGGGTTGTACCATCTTCCCAAAGGTAGCTATTGGCTCCTTCGACAGTGATTGTTGTTGAATTACCATAACAGATGTAGTTCGGGTTAGGAGTTGGGAATTTTAATTTAGGATATTCCTTCATCTTCACATCTTTTGTGCTCTTGCTCCAACATCCGAATGTGTCGGTAACGATTACCTCGAAGCGGGTGTCTTTGGTGATTTTCACATCGATGTATTGGGAGTCTTTTTCAATTTCTGTATCGTTCCAATCCGCTATGTCTGTATTCCATGTGTAGGATTGTACGGCACCTTCGTCTGTGTTAACTTTTAAGGTGATGGTGTCGTTTTCGCACATTGTGCCTTCTCCCTCAATGGAAATGACAGGCAGTGGATGGACGATGATGGTTGTGTCAGCTTTGTTTTGGCAACCATTGTTGTCGGTACCAATGACTTCGTATCGAGTGTCGTTGAGAGGAGAAATCGTTATTTTGTCGCTGGTGTCACGAGTGTTCCAGGTGTAACCGCCCTTTTCTCCTCCCACAGCGATTAATGTCAAACTGTCTTGGCTTCTACATATTTCATACTTTTCGTTTTGGGTTTTAATGTCAATGATTGGCAATTCCCATTTCTTGATTTTTATGGATGTGTCAGATTCACAACCGTTTGCGATACCTTTTACGTGGAATATCGTATCTTGGTTAATCGTGACCGTACGGTAACTATTCGTCGATTCGTTATCCCAAATGTATTCTGTAGCGCCTCTAACGGATATTGTTGTCCTGTTGCCGTCACATACGTATTCAGGTGCGCTTGGAATCAAGGTAGGATGCGCTTTCGAGGTTATCTTGTGAGAAGTGGTGTATTGACATGTGTTGATGTCTGTCACTGTCACATAAACTATGCTGTCTTGGTCGATCCTAACATCTATCGGATTCCCATATTTGCCGAATTCGGTTGTGTCGCTTCCGTCTTCTTGTGTGTGCCATGCATAGCGGACTATGTTGAATTGGTCGCTTACTGCAGTGAGCGAAACAACTGAATCTTTACAAATTGCTGTCTCTCCATCGATGATGACGTCTGATGGAAGTGGATTAACTTTCACGAATATGGAGTCTGTGTGGCGACAACTATTCGTGTCGGTTGAGGTCACATAGTACCATTTGTTTGAACTTGGAACATCTGTGATTTCATAAAGATCTGAACCATTATGTCTCCATTTTACAGAGATTGGCATGTCCTTCCTTCCTTCTTGTTGGTCGGTATGGGAGACGGACAATTCAGCCTCCTGGTTGAAACATATTGCTCCTGGTCCATCTAATTTAGGCTCCGGCAATTTCCAAATGCCGATGGTGATAGTTGTGTCGGTTGGACAACCTTTGGTCGTACCAATGACTTTGAAGGATTTCGGCTCGGTGAATTTCTGGGTGAGATAACTATTACTGTTATTTTCGTTCAACCAAACGTAACTTTCCGCACCGTTGACATAAATGGTGAGTTGGTTGCCGTTACATACGGAATCTTTTCCTGTGCTGGTGTGGTAAGTCAAGATTGGGTATGCTTTCGCCGTCATTTCTATGTTAGCGTTGGATACGCATCCGTTACCATCTTTGCCGATAACCGTGAATGTTGTATCGAAGAGGATAGATGGAGTAAAGTTACGTCCTTCTCCGAGCGTGTCATTTGAGTTATTTGTCCAAATGTATTGTTCTGCGCCTCTTGCGCTTAAATCGGCAACGCCGCCAACGCATATGGAGTCGAGTCCGTCAATTTGGATGACCGGTAATGTGTCTACAAGAATATCGATGGTGTCTTTGTTAGAACATCCGTTCTCATCTTTACCAGTGAGCATATATGAGTTGATTCCGACTTTGCGAACAATCACGTCTATAGAATCTTCTCTTGAACCATTCAATTGCCATTTATACTCACCTTCTTTTCCGTTTGTTCCTTTGAGCCTTACGGTCTCGTTCAAACAAAGTTCGTTTTTGGATGCCTCGATTTGAATGTTAGGCAAAGCCCATACATTCAACGTCGTATCTAATTCGGAGGTACATTTGTTTGTGGTTCCCTCTACGTGAATCTTCTGCAACTCTTTAACATCTGAGAGTCTGACGTAATTATTCTTGGAATCGTTGATGACATCGTTGATTTTCCAAGAGTATCCGTCATTCGCTCCTGACACATAGACCAATTTTTCTTCGCCATAGCAGACATAGTTCGTATCCATTCTCAATGAGAGAACAGGATATTCTTTCACATGTACAGTGACATTTCTGTTGCTTACGCATCCGTTTTCGTCTTTTGCCCATACTGTGAATGCTGTGTCTGAATGTTCTGGATTCAAATCGTTGATTTTGTACGAGTTGAATTTGCTAATACCTACGTTTGTATAGTTGTCTGGATCAGCGTCGTGATTCCAGTTATAGGTCAAATTAGACTTGGATCCATATATCTCAGCCATTTGACCTCGACAAACCGCATCTTTCACAATGAGCGTAAAGTCAGGCAATGGGTTGATGGATACTTTCGCTGTCGCGGAACCGACACAACCATGTTCGTCCGTTACTTTTATGGTATAGCTTGTTGGTGATGTTAACCGTGGTGTGGTGTATACCGACGTGTCTTTTGTGGTCGCATTCCATTTATATGTGACTAACGAAGGAGTAGTGCTAGGGTCTGTCTTTGTGCAGATTGCTTTCAGAGAAACCGAATCGTTGTAGCATATGGCGACAGTGTCGGCTTTTACGACTGGCAATTCCCAAACATCGATTTTGAAATCTTTGCTTGACTTACAACCCATCTCGCTAGTGGCGGAAACGGAGAATGTGGTGTTGTTGTTGTTGACGATTTCTTGGATATAATTGCTTGTGTTACCATTGTTCCATAAGTAATCCGCATTAATGTCAGATCTTACTTGAATGTAAGCGTAAGAACCGATGCAGACTTTCTCAGGATCCTTCACGACAATGATGCTTGGATACGGATCTGCCTTGATGGTTATTTCTTCTACCTGTTCGCAACCTTTCTTGCCTTCTTGAATGAGAGATTTTCCTGTCACATACAAGGTAGTGTCTTGTGTGATAGGTAGATAACCCATCTGAACCTTAGAGGATCTTGAACTGTTCGCTCTTTTCTCTGTATATAATTCAACCGGGTTGCCATTTTTATCTTTCCATTGATAATTGAGGCTCTGACTGGATATTGCCGAAACTTCAACCCAACCTATGCTGGTGTCGTTGGCGCAGATGGAAGAATCGCTCTTTAAGGTGAATACAGGACGCTCCTCGATGTTTACTTTGATGCTATCGAAATTTTCGCAATTATGTTTGTCTTTACCTGCCAAGTGGTAAATCGTTCCACTGGTGGTTGGCGCGATTTCAAACGAGTCGAGGTTACTATATGCGTTGTTGTCCCATTTGTAGACTTGAAGGTTGTTGGTCAAGTCCAAATCACTACCTTGTGCGACTAAGGTGTCCGTGAAATCTTCACAGATGCTTATTGATGGAGAACGTTCGATCTTTATGTTCGGCAAATTCCAAGGAGTGATGACGAAACTACTATCTTTCGTACAGTTCTGCATTGTCACCTTTGCTACCAATTGTTTTTGTTGAATGATTCCAGCAAGGAAATCGGTGGTGAAATTGCTAGCTGTAGACAATTGAGTGGAGTCGGTTCCTTGTACATCGTACCATTCATAAGTCGCTGCGGCATTTTTACCTGTAATTGTCGCTTGGCTACCATAGCATAAGCTGTCCGGAGCGTCTATGTTCGCTTGAGGATAGAGTTTAGTCTGAACTGAAGCGTTGTTGGCGCCTACACATCCGTTCGTGTCTTTTGCTAACACTTGATAAGTGTAGTTGTTGACTGAGCCTATGGCATCTGTGCCATAACTATGGGAGCTTTCTGATGTGAATGTTTCATTCTCCAAGCCATCCCATTGATAAGTTAATGGTCCGGATTTTGATGTCGCTGTTAAGATAGCGTCGCTTCCTTCGCAAATCGGAGAATTGGATTCTAATTCGAAGATCGGCAATTCGTTCACAGCAATAGTGAATGTGTCGCTGTTTTCGCAATAAGAGTCCGTTCCGTTTGTGGTGTGTTTCTCTGTAACGTAAACAGCGTAACTTGTTTGAATCTTAGGAGATTCGATCAGAATAGCGGAATCAGAGCCCAATATGTTTTGACTGCTGATATTTTTCCATTGATATTTCGTGTAATTTACGTCTTGTGTAGCAGTCAGTGTTATGTCTTTACCATAACATATGCTTGCATGATCGGCAGAGATCTCGACTTTTGGAAGTTGATAGATGTCTACAACTACGCTAGCTTGTTTCTTACATCCGTCCAGTTCTCCTTCAACGATGAATTTTGTCTTTTGGGTGACTGTGTCTATCAAGGTGTAATCGTTGTATTTTTTGTAGTTGATAGAATCTCCTTCTCCTGTAGTCCAATCATACCTCGTGGAGTTTCCGGAAACGACCAAGCTGACAGCGCTACCCCAACAGATGGTTGTGTCGTTGGTGCCTATCTTGATTGTCGGAGTGGTCTTAGACTTCACTTCGAATGTTTGAGAGTTCTTACAAGTTATGCCATTGATCACATATGAACCTTCTACAAGCAAAACCGCATCATTATGTATCGGCATATAGATTGTGTCTCTGTTTTCTCCTGTGATGGTTTCTCCGTTTTCAATCCATTTGACGATTTCCGTGTCTTGATACCAATTGTAGGAAAGGTCGGCTTTGGTGATAGGTGTAGTGAACAGCTTGTTCGTCGTGTCGGAACATACGTCCGCTACACCATTAACTGTAAAGTCTGGTAATGCGTTGATGTGGACCTCGATGGTGTCGCTGTTTTTACAACCATGGTAATCTGTGACGATGACCAAATGTTTCTCTCCTTCTTTCTTCGGGGTTAATTGAATTTCCGAAGTGTTTTCGGTTGTAAGGCCAGAAGAACTTCTATCGTCCCATTTGTAGAGGTAAGGAGCAGGCGCATTTTCGACTGTCGCCGTCAATTCAACCTCGCTATCTTTACAAGCTTGTGCCAAATCAGATCGTCCTGTCGCTTTGTCTGAAATAGTGATAGCAGGTAAATTCCAAATTCTCACAACCGTATCAGTTTGGGAAACACATCCCTCCTTTTCTCCGACTATAATGAATTTGGTCGCACTCTTCAGTTCTCCGGTATTGTAATTGTACCCACCCTCTTTCAAGATATCTCCGTCGCTGTTTTTCCATGTAAATGATGTCGGATAGATAGATCCGATAGCATTATCATCTGCTTTGAGAAGAGCTGCCATTCCATAACAGATTGTATCTGGTGTGGTAATCACTATTTCTGGATTTGGTTTCCACATGATCGTGTGTTTTACGGAGTCGGAAACACATCCTTTCGCATCTTGTGCCAAAGCGTAGAAAGAAGTTGTATCTGTCAGTTTGATAGAATGTGTAGTGTTCCCTGCGTTTTCAGGGAAGTCCTGTGATGAATGATCTCCGACTACACCCCAAATGTAACGTAATTCACTCTTGTTTGCGACTAGTTCATCCGTTGAATTGTCGCACATCTTTTGAGGATAGGTGAAGTCGAATTTAGGAAGTGGGTTGATTTTCACTATAATCTCCGCAGTGTCCAAACAACCATTGTTATCTGAACCATATACGATGTATTTCTGTTCGTTGATGGCTGCGACTTTTATTGTGTTTGACTTATCTGAGAATCCTTGCCATTCGTAATTTGATGTAGGAACAGTATTGCCGGTGGATTGTGCGATAAGAATAATGGAATCCTTGTAGCATGTGGCTGTATCTGATATTCCGTTGAAGATTGAAATTTCAGGTCTGTCCCAAACGTTGACGGTAATCTCTTCGTTTGCTGTACATCCGTTTGTCGTTCCAAAAACGCGGAATGTCTTTTCTTCCATCATCGCTTTTTCTGTGTAAGAGGAACGTGTGTTAGAGAGGTTCTCCCATTCGTAGGTAGTGGCACCACTAGCGCTGATGGTGACATCGCTTCCCTTACATACGTATGTTGGTGCGTTCAAAGTCAATATAGGGTTGTCTTTCTTTGTGAGTTGGATATCTCCTGTTGCTGAACAATTTTGGTCATTGATGGCTTGTACAGAGATATTCATGTCTTCTGAAATAGTTACGTTGTTCAGATGTAACTGGTCTTCAGGCAAAAGGGTGGTTTGAGTCGGATTCCCTTTTTCGACAGTATATTCGTTTCCTCCTTTCACGTAGGTCCATTTCAAGTAGATGAGGTTGTTACCATCCACATAGATGTCGATTGTTGAATCTTGACAGTATGAGGTTTCGCCTTTGATGTTGACTTTTGGAGTCGTGTGAGCGCTAAGGTTGTATTTCCCTTCTGTGCTACATCCGTATTGGTTAGTCAAAGTTACACTGTAAAGTGCGTCCATCGTAGGTGCGACTGAAATGGTGTCAGTGGTCTCGTCTGTAGACCATTTAATCCCTGTGATTGAATTGTTGATAGTGTCTTTCACATACAAATTAACCGACTCTCCCGTACATACGAAAGCAGGTCCTGCAATCGTTACGGTAGGATTAGGATAAACATTGAAAGAGACAGGAATGGTCTGGGTACATTTGATGCTCGTCGTGGCCAAATTATATCGTTTTATAGCCTTGACGACGGTGTCGTGTTGTCCGACTTCCTGAATGTTGCTTTCGACGAATTGAGATATGCTGGTCTCGTTATTCGTAGTAGGCCATATGAAGAAATCGGCTTTCTCGCTACCAGCCAATTGGTAACTTTGTTTAACTCCGTAACATATTGTGTCTTCGTAGGCTATTGATACGTTTGGTATTTCTGCCTTAACTATTGTTTTTTGCGCCTCTGAAGAACATGTCAGTAAACCGTTTACGTCGTATGAAGCTGTTACGTACACGATGGTGTCAGATTGTACGACCATCGTTGTCGTGTTGTCGCTTGCGTTATTATGTCTCCATTTATAGGAGATTTCCGAATCGATTGAATTTTTCTTTACGGCTTTCAAAGTAATGGTACTATTGTCGCATGCGATAGCCGGAGCGTCTATGTCGATTGTCGGATTCTTGAATACTACTATTGTATGGAGGGCGGTGTCTGTACAATAGAATTCATTGGTTGCGATAACACGATATTCAGTGTTGGTGTTTGGCTTTACTGTGATATTGTTATCGGATGCTCCTGTGTTCCATTTGTAACTTGTTATTACATCCGATGTGCTTGTGCTAAGAATTTGGGAACCGCCATCACAGATACTATCTTTCCCGTTAGAGCTTCCGTTAATCAAAATAGATGGTTTCGGATTAACTGCGATGTAGAAGCTGTCTGTGTTTTTACATCCGTTCTTATCCGTTCCGTTCACAAAATATTTGAAAAACTCTTTTCCGTAGCCGAGACTCATTCTGCGTGGGCTCAGAACTTGGGATAATCCGGTCGTTTCGGTAGTGATGGTTGCTCCGCTCCATTTGTAGTTCGATGGCTCAGATCCGGCTCCGGATACGCGTATTGTAGTGCTCTCTCCGTTACAAAGGACAGTATCTCCGACGAATGTCAATTCTGGTTTGTCGTATGTGTTGATGGTGTAAGGAGATGAAGTGTTCACACATCCTCTGTCTGTCGTTACGGTAACGGTTATTGTCCTTTGTCCCTCTACCTTTACGTTTTGTGTGGATTTGTTTCCTATACTGTCATCAGCTGCTTTCCAAAGATATTTCACAGCCGTACCGTTTGTCACGACGCTTTGGTAATCGCTTGAGTCTCCATCACAAATTCGTCTTTCTCCGTTGATAGTGATGGACGGCAAAGCCTGAACGTTGATGAGCGCAGTGTCTCTTCCAACACAACCCTTGACGTCAGTCACCTTTACAGGGAATTTGTAGGTTGATATCGTGTTGGTGAGTCTTACAGTTGTCGCTGTGCTTGTGTCTGTTCTGCTTGTATTGTCGACTCCGTCAATATTTCTCATATCCCAAGCGTAAGTGTAGCCTGGCGTGCCATTCTTCGCACTTGCTTGAAGTATGACGCTGTCGTTGTAGCAGATGATATTGTCGCTTGTTGTAAGGGCTTTGACAGACAATTCAGGAAGGGCGAGTTTCGTGATGGTTATGTCGGAGCTGTCCACGCATCCGTTCTTCGATGTATAAACTCTGAATGTCGTATCGTTCGAGATAGGATTGATTTTAACTCTGACGCTATTGTTGGTGCTTTCCATGCCTTTCCAGCTGAAAGATGTGGATGAAAGGCTGCTAGTCGCATTCAGCAATATGTAATCTCCGTCGCATACGCTATCTTTCTCTGGTATGATGGTTGGTACCGGAATGTCTTTGATGATGACTTTTTGGGAGGCTGTATTATGACAGAAGAGTCCGTTGCCTTCACTCTTTGTCATCTCCACATAATAAGTGGTTGTCGTCTTTATGGAGTCGATAGGTATGACGCTTCCGTATGCGATTGTGTCAATATTGGAGTTCTCCTTTTTGTACCACATATATTGTACAGTGCTGGCTTCAATAGGATTGCTGACTTCCAATTCAACTTTTTTATCTTTACATACATAAATGTCTCCTGTCGTTTCTATCACTGGCAATGGTTTTATTGTAACGTCAAATTTTGCCGTGTCTTTACATCCGGAAATTGCGTCATAGCCTATTACCCAATATTTGGAGTCAATGATTGGAGTAGGTTCGTAGCTTGTTTCTGTGCTCCTGTTGCTCCATTGGTAGCTATTGGCCCCGCTTGCGGTCATATGCACTTGTTCGTTCAAGCAGATAACAGTGTCACCGTATTTCTTATTGTTGATAAGAACGTTAGGCAATTTGTTTACGTTGATAACGAACTCTGTTGTATCAACACATCCGTTTGAAGTGTGAGCGATAACTTTGTATTTAGTTGTGTCGGTTGGTGACAATGTGGTGTCTCCTGATGCGCCTCCGTTTAACCATTCGAATGTTCCTCCTGAGTTTCCGATAAGGGTGATACGTGTCTTCTCACCTTTACAAATGGTCCTATTCCCATTTGCTGAAATCGTAGGGATTGCTTTTACGCTTATTTTAACTTCTTTCAGGTTGTTGCAGTTGGAAGCGTCTGTTACACCCACATAGAACGTTGTGTCATGGGTGATGAATGGCTTGAATGTTTTATTAGTCTCTAATGGAGTCGTATCTTTCGCATACCAAGTGACAGTATTGAATCCGTTGACGGTTAAAGATGCGTTCGTGTTTGGACAAACTTTGGTCTCGCCTTCAATGTTTATTGTTGGCAAAGCGTTGACTAACAATGAGTCTGTTCTGCTGCTTTCACATCCATATTTGTCTATGACTGTTACTGTGTAGAAGCGAGAGCCTACTTGTTGCGGAGCGATTTTGACACTGTCGTGTGTGCTATTAACGTAATTGATACTGTTCGCATCTTTATTGGCTTTCCAACTGTATGAGTCGATAGCGTTACTGTAAGTTGCGTCTAATGTGACTGTCGGTGCGAAAGTGGTGTCTCCGTTGATACAGATAGGGTGGAGATCCATCGCTCCGATTTCTGGATTCTTATGAATCTTGACATAAACGGTGGTGTCATGTGGACAACTCTCTTTTGTACCTGTTGTGGTTACCTTGATGTTGTCGTTCACGTTGAGGATGGATATTGACGAACCTCCTATTTGTTTTGTAGTGTCGGTTGAGCTGTCAGACTTCCATGCCCAATTGTAGGTTACGCCTGATTCTCCGTTCTTTATTTCCACCTTAGCGTTTGATCCGACACAAACCGTGTCTGGAACTACAACGAATTTAGGCGCGTATTTAGCGGTGATGATATAGTCGGTACTGTCCACACAGCTTAATGCTATATCTGCGTAAACCTTTGTTACCAACACTCTGAATGTCGAGTCGTTTGTGATGGTTGGCTTGATGTTGTTGCCGCCTCCTAAATAGGTTACACGGTTGTTGCCAGAGCCGACGTTATACCATTCGTGGCTATATTCGTCTCCTGTATTGGCTTCCGACAAAGAGAGTATACTGTCTTTACAAATTCTATTATCGTCCAATCCGCTGATGGCTCTGTTTATTTGAGCGATAGGATTATTGTGGACAATAACTTTTACTGTTGTGTCTTTTTGACAGTTATTGTTGTCATAGACTGTTACTTTATAGTTTTCATCGGATTGAACATTCTGAATGGTGACGGAGGATTGGTCTTTTTGGGTGTCAGCGACACCTTTACCTTCCCAATTGTAACCTTTGAATGTTTCGTTTACGGTTAATGTCACATCATTGCCGAAGCAGATATCTTTACCTTCCGTCGTGAAGATAGGTAAAGGATTGACGGTGAGGGTAATGAAGCTGTCTGCGATACATCCGTCTGTTGTGGTTGCGGTCACATAGAATGTGGTATCTAATTGTGATGTGCCATTGTTCGTCAATGTCTGAATGTTGTCAAGGAATCCCACATTGAGTCCGTCCCATTGGATGGAAATTCCTTGCTTTGTTTTCGCACTCATCGTGACGGTTACTCCGCTACAGATAGTAGCCGCTGGTGATAGAGCGAGTTCTATCTGAGGCTTAGGCGTCATCTTGACGGTCTTTATCACGGCATCGGACTTGCATCCATGGTTGTCTTGGCCTTTTACTTCCAATGAGAATCCACCTTTGACGTTTTCAACTTTGATGGTGTCTCCTGTTAGTGTTGCGTCTGCTTTTCCTGTTTTTACCAATTCGTAATTAGCGGATCCGGAGATAATGTATTCCGCCGCACCGTTTTCACAGATGGAGTCTGGACCTTCAATGGTGATGACTTCAGGAATGTTGACTAAGATGGTTTGTGATTTTTGGTTGCTACATCCGTTCTCATCTGTAAGTTTAGCCGTGTATATGGTCTTCTTGTTCGGCGTCTGATAAAGATGTGACTCTGTGGAATCATTGAAGTTCTTCCAATAATATTTCTTGATGTCGAATCCTGATGTTTTATTGGCTACGATGATGATATCGTTGTCGTTAGAACATATGGAGACAGAGCCGTCACTTGCCTTCGCTTCTTTCGTTGCGCTACCTTGCTTGTAAACGTCAAGATCGAATACGGGCAAATCTAGGACTTTAATCTTTGCCGTGTCGGTGATAGGACAATCGTTGAGTTTAGCCATGATAACATAAGAGGTGTCTTTCTTGATGGTATCCGTTCCAATCCATTGTGATATGCCTTGAGTGCCATCCGGCCATACATAAAGGTCTGCTGTGGACTTGTTGCCGACTTTCAATGTCGCGAAATCTCCGTAACAAGTGTAAACGGTGTCAATGTCGAATACAGGGTTAGGTTTGTTCGTGACTTTATATGGCTCTGATTTTCCGACGCAACCGATAGCGTCTGTTACAGAGACTTCAAACGTATAAGGGTATCCTTGGGTAAACGTGTCTATTTCACATTTGATGTCTCCGTTATTTGCCCTATAACCGCTTGTGAGTTTTACATTGTTAACGGAAACGGTCCAATCATATGATTCAACCTCAGTCAATGATTGTGCTGAAAGTGTTACGCTATCTTTCTCACATACGGAATTCAGACCGCTGATGCTGACGATCGGTAACGGAATACCTTTGATGGTATGTGTGCTGGTATTAGAACAGCCAGTGTAATTATCCGTTACTCTCACGTTGTATGTCTGCGGAATGGAAGACGTTGTTTTCTTTTTGTATGTCTGTGTGTTTTCTGTACTCTTGTTGTCCCATTGGTAAGAGAAAGAATCGCTGCCATCTTTAATTTTGTACATGACGGATGGGTGGCTGGCTGTTGCTGTCAATGGAGATCTGAGCTTCGTTGCCGCACTTTACGCTAG
>CALCUH010000041.1 GCA_937907165.1 uncultured Bacteroidales bacterium
GTCTGCCCGCGTGGTACAAGGACTCGCCGCTCGTGGTCACCTACTGCGTCCGCGGCATCCACGATATGGACAAAATGGATCCCAACAAGCTGTTCCCCTATGCAAATGTTCTCCCCTATGTGGATGAATTTGAATGAGCATGGGATTGCGCTTAATCTTTCTCCACGTTATCGTTCTTCTCTTTTTTCTTCTTATCTACCGTAAGTACTTTGTAGTAGAGCATGCCTGTGATGATGGTGACAGCTCCTTGGATGATGAGCATGAATAAAACCGATGATCTCATAGTTTACCCTCCTTTCTCATTTTTAGAATTCGTTTTTCACGGGTGCGTGACGCATGGTAGATAAGCCCGCAGATAAGCGCTATGAGTACCACCATGAATATTCTTGTGGCATCAATATAGGCGATGTTCGGGTCGTTCGGGTCGATGCCTTGGTGCATCAGCTCCGCCACTACTGCCGTGTCGTCCAGCGGCCATCCTTTTAGACTCAGCAGCGACCAATCGTCGTTTTTCGGCTTGAAAAGCGCCGCGAGGAAGATGGTGATGAGCATGGTAGGGGTGACGTATTTCAAAACGTATTTAAAAAACACGGGTATTTGAATGTCCGCATTATGGTTGATCATCTTCCATCCTTTCTCCACACCCATTACCCATGAGAAGGCGATTGTCTCAATGGTGGCGAAGAGGAAGAGCGAAACTGTTCCTCCCCAGAAATCGTATTGGTCGAAGACCCCATTGCCGAAGAAAAGTATGCAAGGCAACGCCACGAAAAAGAGAATCACGCCCAAAAAGTAGGAGGTGTTCTTTTGCGACCAATTGTAGCTGTTGGATAGAAACGCCACGAAAGGTTGCGAGATGGATAGCGAGGAGGTGATGGCGGCGAAGAACAGTAGTCCGAAAAAGGCGAAGCCCGCCAACGCCGCAAGAAAGTCTCCCCATTGCCCGAAGAGGTAGGGCATGGTGCGGAACCCTAATCCGAAACCGCCGCTTTGCGAGAGTTCGACCACGCGGTCAATGCCGTAGTAACCCACTGCGATCGGAATGATGAGCGCACTTCCGATGATAATCTCCGTAAATTCGTTGGTGAAGGCGGAGGTCATGGAACTGAGCGCTATATCCTCGTCCCGTTTCAGATACGAAGCGTAGGTTTGGATGGCGCCCATTCCGAGTGATAGCGTGAAGAATACTTGTCCCGCCGCTGCCAACCATACTTTAGGATTGGCGAGCGAGTCTAAATCTGGCGTCCAGAGAAAGTCTATGGCGTCCGTCCCGTCGCATATTGCTCCGTTTACGCCCGCCTTGATGGTGTACGCCTTGAATACGAGGAAGAGACCGAACAACAATAAAAGCGGCATGCAGATTTTAGCTACCCGTTCTATGCCTTTGCTGATGCCTTTGCTGAGAATATAGATGTTCAGCGCCAAACAAATTAGAAAACTGATGAATGTGTCGTAAGGAATGCCGAACGTGGACTCTTTCAGATTCAGATAGGTGTCGAAAAATGCAGAGGTCTCCGCCTCTGTCATGCCCTTGAAGGTGCCGATGACGGAGTGGAACGCATAGGAGAGTATCCAACTCTCGATGTAGCAGTAGTAGGAGCAGATGATAAGACTGGAGAAGAGTCCTAGGGAGCCTGTATATCTCCAGATCTTGTGGTGGTCGAGCCGCTGCATAATCATCGGCGGGGAGTGATGCCCGTGCAGACCGCCGAACTTGCCGGTCGACCACTCTATCATAACAAGTGGTAATCCTAAAAGGACGAACGAAACGATGTATGGGATGATGAAGGCGCCGCCTCCGTTCTGAATGGCTTGAATGGGGAAGCGCAGAAAATTGCCTATGCCCACGGCGCTACCCGCCATCGCTAAAATGAGACCGATTCGTGACCCCCAATTATCTTTCTTTTGTGCCATAAAATGATTTTTTGCAAAGATAATAAGTTTTGACAAATGACGGTTGCGGACCGATAATCTCTCGCTTGAACTTAGCTAAGTTGGGGCACCCTTTTATGAGTGCCCCAAATCATTTCCTTGCCAATTGGACCGTTGACGAGAATCTCCTATGCCGCTATCGTTGGGGCTTGTGGGTGCTCACTTTCATCCCGCTCGATTCGATTCCTCTTATTCCCCGAATTTGAGTCCCAAGGTGATTCCCGCTCTGAAGAGACTTTCTTTCTGATCATCCTTTAATTGGATTGTCTGTTCTTGTCCATAGAGTAAAACATCATCTACATATCTGAGTTTAGATAACGAGCTGGCGATAGTATAGAATTTGACGGAAAATGCCGCATGCTCGGCTACCCAAAATTGGTATTCTATATTGAACATCATACCTAAATTTCCGCCTTTGTAGGTGTATTTTACATAGTCTTCATTCCCTTTATTTCTGTAGCCTGCGTAGCCCATGGAAATTCCACACAAAAGAGCGTGTCTTCCCATGCTGTATGCGCGGAATGACAGGTTAGCTCCTATGTATGGTAGCCTGATTCTATCGTCGATTTTGTGGTGTAGCGGTATATCTGAATAGGAATTGACATAGGAATTGACATATCTGGAATCGGATGATATCTGTTCTGAGAATATGAGACCTAATCCTATGGTTTGATTGAAGTATGTTGTGAATTCTCCGCTAAAGTTAACACCTCTTTTCAGAGCTTCTATGTGGCTAAGGTAAGCTTGCGGTACTGTTTCTGCGATTTTCGCTAAACGACCGCCGTACCCTGCGTCAAATCCGATGGTGAATTTTTTGTCTGCTCTGTCTATGTAGCTGGCTCTATTCCTTATGGATTCTTTGTTTGACGCATTGCCGCCATCCGTTTCCCGTTCTGTGGCTGCGGCGATTGTTTGGGTTGTCTCGTCCCTTTTCGACGTGAAAGATTCGAATGTGAATTTGCCATTATCTTCGTCCATCAACAATATTTGGGGACTGTCTCCGAAGAGGCTGGTGGTGCTGGGAACATAACTACATTGTAGGTAATATCTCTTCCCATGCTCCAAATCGATGGTGACGCTATCCTTGTTATAGCCTTTCAGCCAAAGTGTGTGCCTTCCGGACTCTTTTAACATTATTGTGGTTTTGAAATCCTTTTTGACAGTGCAAAGAAAAGAATCTTCTAAGAAGAGATTGTAATTCTTCCCTATGTCGTTCATTCTATAGATATTGAGTATCGTATAATTTGTGTCGGACAATATCTCCGGTTCTTGCTCCGTCTCCCGTAAGGCGCCGAATACGTAGGAGTCGATGTCTTTTATGCGCAAGATTTCAGCTGTAATTCTGTGGCAGGTGCTCGCCCTATCAGGGAATCTATGTCTTGTGATTTTTATGGCGTTCCCTCCAACTTTCCTAGCCTCTCCTTTCGCTATCTCTATTAATGTGTAGTATGAACATTTCTTGGTGGAGGTGAATCCTCCTTCTCCGATTTTCACACTGCCTAACACTTCCGCATTCTCTGGAACCACTTGTTTTTTTTCGATGACCTCAACTTTTTCATCTGTAGATACTTGCGGATAACTTTTGACGATTTCTGTGCTTACTTTTGGATTGCAACTGACAAATAGACACATCGTCGCTAAATACAATAAATTTAATACTTTTTTTAGTGTCATTTTTTCTCTTTCGTGTTTGATTTTATGCCACAAAAGTATGAAATTTTGTCTATTTATATATGTTCTTTGCGCGTTTTTTACAGGCAAATTATATGATAGCGACCTAGATGACCGTTGAGATTCCTCGTGGTTAATCTATGGGGAATATTTATATATGGGACGACCATTCAGGTCGCCCCTACTTTTTATCTGATTATTTGAACCACTCCTTCAACGGAATCTCGAACCCGAGTCCGTGCATATAGTTATAGGTGGCATGGGAGAGTCCCGCACCAACTTTATCTAAATCGTAATCGAACTGATAGTCGTAATCTATCTCGTTGTTACAGAATGGATTATGTTGTTCTCCGCAACTCTTTGCTCCGTATTGCTCAGGATTCTTGCCGGATGGACTGTGGACTGTCATGGCGTACCTATGCCAGTGTGCCGATTGCAACAATCCGTCACGGAACATGTCGCGTACGTTCTTTAGCGCGTCCATGGTCTCTTTGTAGGTCTCCGTCGGAAATCCGTACATGAGGTAGGCGTGGACCATGATGCCCGCTTCCGTGAGGTTGCGTGTCGTTTCTTTTACTTGATCTACCGTCACACCCTTGTTCATAAGTTTGAGCAGACGATCGGATGCCACTTCGATGCCGCCCGACACGGCTATGCAGCCGGAGAGTGAAAGGAGTTGACAAAGTTCGGGCGTGTAGGATTTGTCGAAACGGATGTTGCCCCAATAGGAGACGATGAGTTTCCTGTTGAGTATCTCTTGCGCCACCTCCTTCAATAATTTCGGCGGCAATGCTTCGTCCACGAAATGGAAGCCGCTTTCGCCTGTCTGCCGCATCACCTCCTCCATCTTGTCCACGAACCGCTTCGCATCGGGCGCCTTGTAACGTTTGATATAGTCTAATGAGGTGTCGCAGAAGGCACATTTCGCCCAGTAACAGCCGTGCGCCATCACCATCTTGTTCCATTTTCCGTTGGTCCATAGACGGTGCATCGGATTGAGTGTCTCCGACATGGAGAAATATTTTTCCATCGGTAGTCCGGTGAAATCGGGCGTGTAATCTTCTCCCGAGGAGAGATTTTCCGTGGAGTCGCAACTCCCCGCTATTTTGTCGTCTTCCAGCCAAAGCGTCCGAATGAGCGATTCTTTGCCGATGATTCCTTGCCTATGCTCGCAGAGACGCAGCAGCGGTAGTTCCCCGTCGTCATATAAAAGGTAATCCACATATTGGAAGATGCGCTTGTCGCTGATGGATCGCAGCTCCGTGTTGACGAACCCGCCGCCCATGGCGATAGTGATTTCAGGGTTGTTGCGCTTAATCCATTGCGCGCATTTTAATGCGGAGTAGAGACATCCGGGAAAAGGAATGGAGAATCCCACCACTTCGGGTCGCTCCGTTTGAATAAAGTTCTCCAAAATTCCGAGTGTGACTTGGTCAAGCAGTGAAGACTCTTTTTGAAGCTCCGTTTCGATGTCGTCGAAGGTGGGAGCGTAGTTGGAGATATATTCGGCATATTTGGTCAGATCGAAATGCGGATCCACCATCTCGCGGATATAGTCCGCTATATCTTCTATGAATAGTGTCGCGATATGTTTCGCCGCATCGAGTGTGCCGCAAGAGCCGAACGCCCATTCTAAATCACCTATGTTGTCGAAACGTGGTCCCTCCGGCAACAAAGTCCGGTTGGCGATACGCTCCGAAAGGGAGAGGTCCTTGCCCGTCAGAAAACGGATGACGCTTTCCGAACAAGCGATGTAATCCGGGTGGGAGGAAAAGATACGTCTTGCCTTCTTCCCCATCTTAAACCCTTCCGTGTCGGCAAAAAGACGGGAGAGAAATTCTTTCGTGTAAATCTCATGAATCAGTTCGATGCCCAAATCATGCTGGCTAACTTCGTAACCTTTGCTCCGTAAGAAACCCGTCAGGTAAGCCACGGCGGGGTAGGGCGTGTTGAGCTGCGTGAGTGGCGGCGTGAATAAGGAAACTTTCATCTCGCGACGATTTTGCAGATTTCCGTAAGCACGTTCACGGCGGAAACCATGGAGCGGATAGGAATGTATTCGAATCTGCTGTGGAAATTCATGCCGCCTGTGAAGATGTTAGGGCAGGGAAGACCGTTGAACGAGAGCGTCGCACCGTCCGTTCCTCCTCTGATAGGCGTAGGCTTAGGAATGACGTTGCATTTCAGCATAGCCTCTTTAGCGATGTCGACGATTTTCATGTTAGGAACAATCTTCTCCTTCATATTATAATATTGGTCTTTGATGTTGAGGTCGATTCCTCCTCCTCCATATTGGATGTTGATCAGTTCGCAATTCTTGCGTAGCAGGTCTTTCTTGTATTCGAAACGAGCTCTGTCGTGGTCTCTGATCAGCATTTTCATGTAGCCGCTCTCTGTCGTGCAGTTGATTTGGAGTGTGTGGAAGAAGCCTTCGTAACCCTCCGTCTTTTCCGGCACTTCCGAGAGAGGAAGTGAGGCTTGTATGGCGGCGGCGATTCTGGCGGCGCTGATCATCTTACCCTTCGCCTCGCCCGGATGGACGTTCCTTCCCGAGATGTGGATTTCCGCCATGGCGGCATTGAAGTTCTCGTATTGTATCTCACCCACTGCGCCGCCGTCGACAGTGTATGCCCATTGGGCGCCGAATTTCATCACGTTGAACTTGTCAGCGCCCCGTCCGATCTCCTCGTCAGGCGTGAAGGCTATTCTGATCTTTCCGTGAGGAATCGATTTGTCCGTGAGCAGCTTCTCTGCCATGGCCATGATCTCTGCAATGCCCGCTTTGTCATCCGCTCCGAGCAGGGTAGTGCCATCGGTCACGATGAGG
>CALCUH010000042.1 GCA_937907165.1 uncultured Bacteroidales bacterium
GTCGTGGACAATCTTGACCATCATCTCTCCTGGTTTAACGGCTGTTAGCACGTTCTGTCCAAGAGCTTTCTCCTTTACTGTGTCTGTAAAGTTCTTTGCAATCTTATAGTTTACATCGGCCTCCAACAATGCCTTACGGACATCCTTTAGAGTTTCAGCGACGTTGATCTCGGTGATTTTACCTTCACCCTTTAGTATCTTGAACGACCTTTCGAGTCTTTCACCTAAACTTTCGAACATAATATATAAATCAGTTTACTTGATTTCTGTTTGATTACTTAGCAAAACTTACTGCGCGAGTCTCACGGATAACTGTGATCTTAACCTGACCTGGATAAGTCATCTCATCCTGGATCTTCTTAGCGATCTCGTAAGACAATGTCTCGATCTCCTTGTCGTCGATCTTATCGGCACCGACGATGACACGAAGTTCACGACCCGCTTGGATAGCGTAAGTCTTCACAACACCCGGATAAGAGAGCGCCAATTTCTCAAGGTCGTTCAAACGTTTGATGTAAGCCTCAACGATTTCACGGCGAGCACCCGGTCTCGCGCCGGAGATGGCGTCGCAAGCCTGCACGATAGGAGAAAGGAGACTCTCCATCTCCACCTCATCGTGGTGTGCACCGATTGCGTTACAAATCTCAGGTTTCTCCTTATACTTCTCAGCCAACTTCATACCCAAAATTGCGTGAGGCAACTCAGGTTCGTCATCAGGCACCTTACCGATATCATGGAGCAAACCGGCACGTTTAGCCTTCTTAGGGTTCAAGCCCAACTCAGAAGCCATGACGGCGCAAAGGTTAGCCGTCTCACGAGCGTGTTGCAACAAATTCTGTCCATAAGAAGAACGATATTTCATCTTACCGATGAGTCTCACCAAATCAGGGTGCAAGCCATGCACACCCAAATCGATGGTAGTACGTTTACCAGTTTCTACGATCTCCTCCTCAACCTGTTTCTTCACCTTAGCAACCACCTCCTCGATACGAGCAGGGTGGATACGGCCATCAGTCACCAACTGGTGGAGCGCCAAGCGAGCCACCTCACGGCGGACAGGATCGAAAGCGGAGAGCACGATAGCCTCAGGCGTATCGTCCACGATGATTTCAACACCGGTCGCAGCCTCCAAAGCGCGGATGTTACGACCCTCACGGCCGATGATGCGGCCTTTCACCTCATCAGAATCGATATTGAATACAGTAACAGAGTTCTCGATGGCAGCCTCTGTAGCGACACGTTGAATCGTTTGAACCACGATTCTCTTAGCCTCCTTGTTGGCAGTCATCTTAGCCTCTTCCATGATTTCGTTCACATAAGACATAGCGTCGGTCTTAGCCTCCTCCTTGAGCGCCTCGATCAACTTCTCCTTCGCTTCGCTGGCGGAGAGACCCGAAATCGTCTCCAAACGCTCGCTAGCCATACGGTTCAATTTCTCCAACTCCTGTTTGCGGGAGTTGACGATCTCCATTTGGTTATTGAGGTTATCCTTCAAGTTTTCCGTCTCAGCCTTACTTTTCTGCAACTCAGATTGGAACTGGTTGAGTTGCATCTCGCGTTGCTTCAATTTGGAATCAACCTGTTGCATCTTCGCGTTGTGTTGGTTACACTGCGAATCGTACTCATTTTTTAATTCTTGGAATTTTTGTTTCGCCTCACGCATCTTCTCGTCGCGTATCTTAGCGCCTTCAGTCTCCGCATCCTGAAGGATTTTCTGTGACCGTGATTTCAGGGCGGTGTTCAGCAAAACCCAAGTAACTGCGCCACCGACAATGAAACCGGCAAGTATCAATACGATATTCATACCAATAAACTAAGTGTTAATATATAATAAAAACGCATCACTTCTGAGGGCTAAACTCAAAAGAAATGCGGGTTGTCTTTCACCAAAAGATGTATTTGAACAAAGTTATTTCAAGAAATCGGACAAGTCCGTATCCAAGGATTTCAGTTTCTCCGTATCGCGTGCCTCCTTTTCGTCCCTGCTTTTCAAGCGCATCGCCAACGTCAGCAAAGTGAACGCCGCCAAATCCTTCTCATTCACCTTCGGATTATTCCGGAATTTCTCCAACCATGTCTGGTACTCTTTTTTAATCAAATCAGCGGCCTCACGGTACAAATGTTCCTCGCTTCTCAAGCAAGACATCGTATATATCGAGCCAACCAATTCTAGGTTGATAGTAATATTATTGTCCATAACTGCCTCCACTAAATTTGGCTATACGTCATTGATTTAGCAATGCAATGCACCTTTCTATCTCCCGCTCCAATTTTGACAAACGGGCCATTGTCTTTTTCGAATCCTCCTCCGACGAGGAGATTGTCTTCGCGATCAATAAATGCTGATATTTATCGCGCCACATTTTTTCGGAAGCCCTCGATTGTCTGAGATCAGCCTCGCACTTCGCCAACGCCTCGTCAGCGTCTTCCTTTTCCCTCTTCAGATTGTCATAGAGGGACATCAGCCGTCTGACCTTGGATTCCAAATCATTCAACAAATCGTTCTGCGAGACCGTCATTTGCCAAAATTTTTTGCAAAGTTAAGAAAATCGTTGTAATAACAAAGCAAAAAGAGAAAGATTTTAGGGATGAAAGAGCGTGCGCTCGTCCATGCTCACCCCATCATTTTCCGCCCTCAATTTTTCAGTTTAAAAGGGGGGAAATAGGTAGCTGTCAAATTGGAGGAACGCATCCACAATCAAGGAGTTATTCAAAGAGAGAAATCGGGCATACCTTATTATGGAAATTTTGATTTTCTTTTGCTATATTCGCGGTTTAGAACAAAAAACAGAACAAAAAGAAAGGAGAAATAATAATTATGAAACCCACATTATTGGTCTTGGCTGCAGGCATGGGCAGTCGTTACGGAGGATTAAAACAATTGGACGGACTTGGCCCAAACGGAGAAACAATCATGGACTACTCCATTTTCGATGCGATCCGCGCAGGATTCGGCAAAGTGGTATTCGTCATCCGTCATGCCTTCGAAAATGACTTTAGGGAGAAAGTGATCAGCAAATATCAAAATGCGATAAAAGTCGAAGTCGTTTTCCAAGAGTTGGATTGTCTCCCCGAGGGATTCAAACTCCACCCAGACAGAGTGAAACCATGGGGAACCAACCATGCGATCCTGATGGGGAAGGATGCTGTAAAAGAGCCTTTCGCCGTCATCAACGCTGACGACTTCTACGGCAAAGACAGCTTCCAGATTTTGGCTGACGCCTTAAAAGCTATGGAAGGCAAGAAAGACCAATATTGCATGGTTGCATATAGATTGGGCAACACATTGTCCGAGAGCGGACATGTCTCACGCGGCGTCTGCAACAAAAATGCGCAGAATCATTTAACAACTGTTGTGGAACACTACGAAGTACAACGCAAAGGAGATGTAGTGGTTTTCAAGAATCAAGAGACTGGCGCATACGACACCATCGACGAGAGCCTTCCTGTTTCCATGAACATGTGGGGATTCACACCTGATTATTTCGAGCATTCCGTTTCAGACTTCAAGGAATTCCTTGAGAAGAACGCAGACAACATTAAAGCGGAATACGGCATTCCAACCATGGTAAACCGACTCATTCAAGAAGGCACCTCCACAATTGACGTACTAGAAACACCTTGCAAATGGTTCGGTGTGACCTATAAAGAGGATAGACCATCCGTAGTCGGGAAAATCCAACAACTCATCAACGATGGCGTTTATCCAAACAAATTATTTTAAAGACAGTCACTATTTATGGCAAACAAAGGAAAAATTTTAGTAACCGGAGGAACAGGATATATAGGTTCTCACGCGGTCGTGGAACTTTTCAACGCAGGATACGAGCCGCTCATCATCGACAACCTATCCAACTCCAACATCGGAGTGCTCGACGGCATCAAGGCCATCACAGGCATTCTTCCGACTTACGAAAACATAGATTGCAAAGACTATAACTCATTAGAGCATTTCTTCGAAAAGCATTCAGACATCAAAGCGATTATCCACTTCGCCGCATCGAAAGCCGTTGGCGAATCCGTGGAACAACCGCTTGTCTACTATAGGAACAACCTTGTCTCGTTGATCAATCTGCTTCAGCTCATGCCGAAGTATAACATCAACAGCATCGTTTTCTCTTCATCCTGTACGGTTTACGGACAACCCGACATATTGCCCGTCACAGAGAAATCGCCGATCAAACCCGCGACTTCCCCATACGGCAGCACCAAGCAAATGTGCGAGACAATTCTTCATGATGCGACTATAGCAGACAAAAACCTGAACGTAGAATTACTTAGGTATTTTAATCCTATCGGAGCACATCCTAGCGCTGAAATCGGAGAGTTGCCTAATGGCATACCTAACAATCTATTGCCTTACGTGACACAAACCGCTGCAGGGATACGCAAGGTATTAAAAGTGTTCGGCAATGACTACAACACACCTGACGGCAGCTGCATCCGCGACTATATCAGCGTGGTGGATTTGGCTAAAGCGCACGTCTGCGCCATCAACCGATTGTTGGAAGGCAAGAATAAAAAGAATATCGAGATATTCAATTTGGGAACGGGCAACGGTGTCTCAGTTCTCGAGATCATCAACACCTTCGAAAAAGCTACTGGAGTGAAAGTGCCTTTCGAAATCGCGCCACGCAGAGCTGGAGACATCGAGAAAGTATGGGCCGACGCATCCTTGGCCAACAAAGAGTTGGGTTGGAAAGCGGAAGAGACGCTTGAAAACACCTTGAAATCCGCTTGGAAATGGCAAGAGAAATTGATGGCTAACAAAACGGAGAATTAACGAATTCTATTTCAAAAAACAGGCAAAGGGTGTGTCATAAACGACACGCCCTTTGTTTTTATCGGGGGAAATCATATATTTGACCAACAATTATCGAGAGTCATGAAAAGAGTTTATTTATTCCTATTGTGTTTACTTTCAGCCACCTTTACTATTGAGGCATGTTACCATGAACATCCCCTAAAAACATTCGAGGCTGATGGCATATACTACGCCTTTGAATATGGCAAGTGGCTGGTAGCCGGATTCAAGCAAGAGCAAGACAGTATTGTTCTCAAGAACAAAGTTGTCATCGAAGGGAAAGAGGAGGATATAGAGATAATATACATTACCGATTACTATATGAAATGGTATCCCACCACATCCCCCAAAGTATTGGTGATTCCAGAAGGGTTCGAAGCCATCGTCTCGTTAACCCTGCCAAGACTGGAGAAGTTATATATTTCCAAGACAATCACCCTCACCCATGATCTTTGTACATCCGTATACGCCAATATAAATTGTGAAAATTTAAAATCCATCGAAGTGGACAAACAAAACAAGCATTTTAAATCGGTGGATGGCGTGCTCTTTTCAAAGGATGGGAAAGATCTGTTCCTCTATCCCAGCAAAAAACAAGGGGAAACATTCGAGATACCCAAGCAGGTAGAACACATCAATTTAGGGGCATTCAAAAAATGTCAGTTAGAGAGAATCTATTTCCCAAAAAGCAAAAAGGAGATGGTGTTTTATTACCAATTTGGTTACGACAAGCAATACACAAATCAAAAAGAAGTGTTAGAATCAATGGGATTTGAAGACACAAAGAAGATAAAGTTCATCGGTCGATAGATTATTCTCCCCCCACAAATTGGCTATTATAAATCCGCCAATAGACGCCCTGCTTCGCCAACAACTCGGAATGGCGTCCTTGCTCCACAATTACCCCATTCTCCAAAACTAAAATCTTATCAGCATTCATAATAGTACTAAGACGATGAGCGATGAAGAGGCAAGTATGCCCCTTCGAAATGGTGGAGATGGCATTTTGGATTAATATCTCCGTACGGGTATCAATATTACTGGTGGCCTCATCCAAGACCAATATCGGCGCATTTTTATAGACCGCTCTGGCAATAGTCAACAACTGTCGCTGGCCATGGCTGATACCCGTTCCCTGCTCTTTGAGGGTGGTGTTATAGCCTTCCGGCATCCGTTCCACCAAGGATTCCGCATTGGACAACCGCACAGACAACCGCACCTTCTCTTCCGACAAATCCTCATCCCCATATGCGACATTGTAGCGCAATGTGTCCGAAAAGAGGAAGGGCTCCTGCTGAACCAACCCGATCGAACGCCGCAAATCCGAGAGGGACACATCGCGTACATCCACGCCATCTATCTTCACACTCCCCTCGCTCACATCGTAAAAACGATTCAGAAGATTTATAATTGTCGTTTTACCAGCGCCCGTGAAACCCACCACAGCCACCACCTCGCCCGGCATTGCCGTGAAAGAGAGATCCTTCAAGACAAGTCGGTCACCATACCCGAAACTAACATGTTCAAAATCGATACGTCCCTTTAAGTTAGTCAAAGTCTGAGGAGTATCGCACTCTTCAATCTCCAACTTCTCATCCAATAGTTTAAACACCCGCTCCGCACCTGCGATAGCGGATTGGACAGTGTTGAGCTGGGTGGCAATGGAGTTAATCGGCCGTTGGAAATTCTTCGTGTAAAGAAGGAAAGACTGCACCACGCCCACCGTTATGAGTCCTTGGAAGGCTAAGAAAGCGCCCGCCATCGTCACTAAGATATACGAACAGTTATCCAGCACCCTCATCAACGGCATAAGCACACCACTATAGATTTGCGCCCGACGCCCCGTGTCGCAGACTACCCTATTCAGTTCCTCGAACCTGGCGATGCGTTCCGCCTCCCGACCGAAACTTTTGATAGTCTTGATACCGCCGACACTCTCCTCCACAAGTCCGTTCATCTCGCCTAACGCCTCCTGCTGCAAAGAAAAATGTTTACGCGTATGTTTCATCACAAACTTGCTGACCATCACCGCGAAAGGAATGGTGAGACAAGTGGCGACCGTCAACTGCCAACTTAGGGAAAGCATGATGACGAGCGAGCCCACCAGTGTGAGCGCACTCGTGATGATCTGCACCACCGTATCGCCCAACGCATTTTTCACCAATTCGGCATCATTGGTGAAACGGGTCATCACCTCCCCGCAAAGATGTTCATTGAAAAATCTGGGACTGAGGGAAAGGAGTTTCTTTGTCATGCTCTCCTTCAGATTACGCAGGAGGCGTTGTGCCAAAACGCCCATTCCATACTCGTGCACCCATGTAAAAAGGGCGGAAAGAAGATGAAAGAGGACAAATATGCCCAGATGGAAGAACAAATCGTTCATGGAGTCTGGTTCATCCGAACGTACCAAAGAGATGCAATCATCCACAGTCTTTCCCAACAAATAAGGGCATAACAGAGAACACGCCACGGAGACGAGCGAGAGGAAAACGAGAAGGGACAACAGCCACTTCTCCCCCCGCCAATAGGAGAAGATACGACGGACCGTGAGCGACACGTTCTCCGCCTTATCCGTAGCGGCGCCCAATGAGTTCAAGCGCCGTTGTCCACCCGATGCCGTAAGATGTTCAGCCATACTCTGTCACACGTTCATCTGTTTATCACACATTTCCCTATATAGTTCGCAAGAAGAATAGAGCTCCTCATGCGTACCTTGTCCGATTATCCTTCCCTGTTCGAGAACCAATATACAGTCCGCGAAGCGGATGGAAGCCATCCGTTGGGCGACAATCACCTTGGTCGACTTTAACGCCATCAAATTTTTGCGGATCAAGGATTCGGTCCGCATATCCACGGAGCTAAGACAATCATCCAAGAGGAGTATATCATGGTCGTCCGCAAGCGCTCTAGCGATGGAAAACCTTTGACGCTGTCCTCCGGAGAGGTTCATTCCCTTCTGGCTTACGATAAAATCCAAGCCCTGCGGTTGGGATTTCACGAAATCGGCAATCTGCGCCTTACCGCAAGCGAGGAGCAACTCATCGTCAGAAGCGGAGAGATTTCCCCAAAGTAGATTATCTCGCAAAGTTCCGGAGAACAACACCGGATCTTGCATCACATAACCCACCTTTCGTCTCAATTCATCCTTGTCATAACGGTTCACTTCCTTACCATCCAAAATTATCTTTCCTGACGAGGGTTGGTAAAAGCGAGCGATAAGGTTCATAATGGTCGATTTACCAGCGCCCGTTCCGCCCACAATAGCGAGCGTTCCGCCCTTGCGGATAGAAAAGGAAAGATCATCCAAAACCTTATGGGCGTCCACATCACCCTCCGTATATGAGAAGGAGACATGGTCGAATACGATAGCGTCAGAAGAGGACAAAGGTTTTTCTTCGGAAGCGGCGAA
Source organism: uncultured Bacteroidales bacterium (assembly GCA_937907165.1). Lineage (GTDB taxonomy): Bacteria > Bacteroidota > Bacteroidia > Bacteroidales > Paludibacteraceae > UBA1181. Next base: position 8,214 of record CALCUH010000042.1, read on the forward strand.
CGTCTCCCCTTCCGCCAACAGCACCTCATCAATACGTTTCATGGAAGCACTCGCCTCCGTCATAGACATGATGATCCGGGAGGCCATCATCAGCGACATGAGGATCTGCGCCATATAATTCACACACGCCATGATATCGCCCACATTGATTTCCCCTGCATCCAACAGGCGAGCTCCATAATAGACAATCACAGCGATACCTATGTTCAGGAGCAATGACATAACCGGACCCAGCAACACCACCCAACGGCTCACCCGCAAAGAACGTTCCACCAGTTCATCATTATTCGTCTTAAAGCGATTGAATTCCCCCTGCTCGTTCACATGCGATTTCACCACACGTATGCCGGAGATATATTCCCGCACAATCGTATTTTGCCTATCCGTCACACCCTGAATCGCCAAGAATTGGGGATAAGCTCGCTTTAGAATTAATATTACGAAGAAAATCAGCACGGGCAAAAGGACCAACAAAACGGAAGAGAGCCCCAAATGGATCGTCAGCATCATGGAGACCGCACCAACAAAAAGAATCGGAGAACGGAACAGCAGTCGCATGGAGGCTTGGACGACACTCTGCACACGCTGAACGTCAGAGGTCATCCTCGTGATCAAGGAGCCAGCCTGCAATTTATCCACCTCACGGAAAGAGAGTCCCATGATTTTGCGGAATAAGGCGGAACGGACATCCGCTCCCATACGATAAGAGACCGTACCTGCGGCGAATATGGAAAGCAGACCGCCCAACATACCGACCAGCACGATGACAATCATCTTAATACCCATCGGAACAATCAGGGAAGAGTCTTCCCCAAGCACCGCCTCGTTCACAATGACAGACATAATGTGGGGTTGAAGCAACTCCGCCACAACCTCAGCAGCCACACATATCGGAGAGAGCAGCGCCCATCTCCAATGTGGTTTTAAGAACCCTAATATCTGTTTTAGCTCATTCAATACAATTCCTCGTTACGATATTATCCCAAAGACAACACGGCTTCATAAATGGAACACCAAATTCGGAAACATCTGTCCTAAAATTCCAATAATCAATCGGCACATAGCCTAGAATAAATAGATCGGATAGAAAAATCCATAAATAAATAGTAAATATAAGGAAAATTCCCGACGGAAACGAGAGAACTTCCTAAAAAAAACAAAAGAAAAGGGCGTATCGATTAGACACGCCCCTTTATAACATTAGTTGCCGACAAAGCGGAAGTAACTTTTATTTTTTCTTCTTAGCAGCGGAAGCCTTCTGTTTCTCACGTAATTTCTGCAAACGGAAATACTCCTCACTATTATCACGCGCGATGGTCTTGATAACACGAATAGTGTCAGCTTCAGGATCATACTTCTCTACGAACATCGTATATTGGTATCCCTTCTCATAAAAGAAGTTTGAGAAGCCACCGCAGAATGTAGTCCAATCCACATTATCACGTCTTGCGTGTCCCTTACGGATTTGGTAGCAGTATTTTGAACCGTCGACAAGGACTTGATCTCCAGAAACTTTCATGAACTCACCCTCATCCGGGAATGCTGACAACGACACAGCACCAAGTATTACTGATAACAATATTCTTTTCATGATACCGATTTTTTTAATTATTGTGGCAAAAGTAACAAAATTTTCAAATATTGCAAATAGAATGAGATTATTTCGATATATTGGAATATATTACAAACTAAAAAGGTTGCCAAACAGAATGCGGAACCATAACCACAATAAAAAGGCATAGTTTCAGTTATTCACAATGACAAGGACGAGTTCATCCAAATCTCTTCCACCAAGGCGCACAGCCATGGAAACAGACTTGTACGAAGGATGGAATCGAACGGAAGGGCAATCGATAAAGGCAAAAAACATGGCATTATCCAACATAGAGAAACATTACAACAAACATCCGGAAGACCTGCGACTCACACGCAGACACGGCATTGTGGAGTACGAGACGACAATGCACCACCTACACCGGTTCCTAAAACCCGGACATTTCGTACTCGACATAGGGGCGGGGACGGGACGCTACACCTCGGCGCTTATGGCGGAGGGGTATCAAGTAAAAGCCGTGGAACTTGTCAAACGCAACATCGATGTGTTTCTGAAACGCGAGCCAGGCGCCGACGTCATTCAGGGAGACGCAAGGGATATGCATAAAATACCGACCGCAACGGCTGACATCACATTATTACTCGGTCCGCTGTATCATCTTTTCGGAGACAACGAAAAAGTGAAGGCGCTTGAAGAGGCAAAACGCGTCACCAAACCCGGCGGACTCATCTTCGTGGCTTACCTCATGAACGAGTACAGCATCCTCTCCTACTGCTTCGACGAGGAGCGTATCTGTGGTCTGATGGACAAGGGTTTTGTCGACAAGGAGTTCCACATCCAAGCTTCTGAGGATGCGTTGTACGATTATGTACGCATGGATGACGTGGACAGGCTTAACAAAAAAGCCGGATTAGAACGTGTCACGGTATTCTCCCCCGAAGGCGCAGCAGACTATATGCGCACCCGCCTAAACCAAATGAGCGGCGAAACCTTCGCCCGATTCATCGAATACCAGAAATGCATCTCCGAACGTCCGGAACTGATAGGGGCAGGAAGCCATATCGTGGACGTGGTGAGGGGCATATAACAAACGAATAATAAATGATTTTTCAATAAAAAAAAATGAGAGGCCATAAAATACCTCTCATTTAAATCCACTTCCCAATATCGGGTCAATAAATACCCCCAATATATGGATTAAGCCTCTCCGCCACCAAAGCCGTTGAACTTGAAAGGAGCGGTCATTTGCGGATCCACCTTACCGTCTACAGGGCCAAACTGTTGTTCATACTTCTGAAGGTTATCCTGCAAAGCCGTCAACAACCTTTTGGCATGTTCCGGAGTCAAAATCACACGAGACTTCACCCTCGCTTTCGGCGCATTAGGCATGATGCGGACAAAATCGAGGACAAACTCAGAGGATGAATGTGAGATAATTGCCATATTGGAATAAACACCTTCAGCAACTTCCTCGCTGATTTCAATATTCATCTGTTTTTTTTCATTCTGCTCTTCCATAAGTATCTATTTAAAGAGAGAGGACTAACCCCTAAAAGCCAGTCCTCTCTAAAATTATTTATCAAAAGTTCAAATCGATTAAGCCTCTTCCTCTACGGAAGAAGTCTCGGCGTCTTGGTTAGCAGGACCATACAATGGTTCCATCTCCTCCCTTGAGCCCACGATGAGACGATCGAAATCACGTTGACCAGTACCTGCAGGAATCAAGTGACCGCAGATAACGTTCTCTTTCATACCATCCAAGAAGTCTACCTTACCACGAATAGCGGCGTCATTCAAGACCTTAGTGGTCTCCTGGAATGAAGCGGCAGACATAAAGCTTGTGGTCTGCAATGCGGCACGAGTGATACCTTGAAGGATTTGAGAAGAGATAGCCGGAACAGCGTCACGGGTCTCAACAATCTTCATATCACGACGTTTCAACATACTATTCTCATCTCTGAGCTTACGTACAGTAACGATTTGACCAGGCTTCAAGTTCTCGGAATCACCAGCGTCAACGACAACCTTCTTACCGAAGATTCTATCGTTCTCCTCCATGAATTCGAGCTTGTCAACGATTTCCTTCTCAAGGAATCTTGTATCACCAGCATCCTCAATCTCCACCTTACGCATCATTTGGCGTACGATGACCTCGAAATGCTTATCGTTGATCTTCACACCTTGCAGACGGTATACATCCTGTACCTCGTTCACGATATACTCTTGAACAGCGGTAGGACCCTTGATAGCCAAGATATCAGATGGAGTGATTGCACCATCGGAAAGCGCAGTACCCGCACGTACGAAGTCGTTCTCCTGAACCAAGATTTGTTTTGACAACGGAACAAGATATTTGTGCACATCGCCAGTCTTGGAAGTAACTACGATTTCACGGTTACCACGTTTAATCTTACCGAATGTAACCTCTCCGTCGATTTCGGAAACAACCGCAGGGTTAGATGGGTTACGAGCCTCGAACAACTCGGTGACACGAGGAAGACCTCCCGTGATATCGCCCGCTTTACCAACGGCTCTCGGAATCTTAACCAATAATTGACCAGTCTTAACGGACTCCTTGTCGTCCACAATCACGTGAGCACCCACAGGCAAGCTATATGACTTCACCACATTACCCTTAGCGTCGACGATACGAGCCTCAGGCACCTTCGTCTTATCCTTGGATTCGATGATGATCTTCTCTTTCAAACCAGTCGTTTCATCCGACTCAGTTTTGTAAGTAACATTCTCGATGACATTCTCGAACGAAATCTTACCGGCAACCTCCGTGATGATGACAGCGTTGAATGGGTCCCATTCGCAGACCTTGTCACCCTTAGAAAGCTTCTGACCGTCAGATACGAACAACTTCGCACCGTAAGGGATGTTAGCAGTCGTGAGGGCGATCTTAGTGTTAGGATCGACAATTCTCATTTCAGTGTAACGGCTAACAACAATCTTAATCGGTGTTCCGTTCTCATCCTCAGAATCAACAGTACGCAACTCGTCGATTTCGATGTTACCTTCGTAGCGAGAAACGATGCCAGACTCAGCGGCGATATTACCAGCGACACCACCGACGTGGAACGTACGCAATGTCAACTGAGTTCCTGGCTCACCGATAGACTGAGCGGCGATGACACCCACAGCCTCACCTTTCTGAACCAAACGACCTGTCGCAAGGTTACGTCCGTAACACTTAGCGCAGACACCCTTCTTAGACTCACAAGTCAATACGGAGCGGATTTCAACGCGCTCGATCGGAGAGTCTTGAATGATTTGAGCCGCATCCTCACGAATCTCCTCACCGGAACGAACGATAATCTCGCCTGTCAAAGGATGTTGAATATCGTGAACAGATACACGTCCTAATATTCTTTCATACAAAGAAGCAACAACTTCCTCGTTATTCTTCAATTCCGTGCAAACCAATCCACGCAATGTGCCACAATCCACCTCGTTGATGATGACATCGTGAGAGACGTCAACAAGACGACGAGTCAAGTAACCTGCGTCGGCAGTCTTCAAGGCTGTATCGGCAAGACCCTTACGAGCACCGTGCGTAGAGATGAAGTACTCCAACACGGACAATCCCTCCTTAAAGTTGGAAAGAATTGGGTTCTCGATAATCTGACCGCCTTCGGCACCCGCTTTTTGAGGTTTTGCCATCAAACCACGCATACCGGAAAGCTGACGAATCTGCTCCTTAGAACCACGGGCACCTGAATCAAGCATCATGTATACAGAGTTGAATCCTTGATCATCCGAAGAAATCGTCTTCATCAAGATGTTTGACAACTCGGCGTTGATGTGCGTCCAAGTATCGATGATTTGGTTGTAACGTTCGTTGTAGGTGATGAATCCCATGTTATAGTTATTCATAATCTCCTCAACCTCGTTGTAACCCTTACGAACCAACTCGTCTTTCTCCTTAGGGATGATGACGTTCTCGAGGTTAAATGACAAGCAACCTCTGAAGGCCATATAGTAACCTAAGTTCTTAATATCATCAAGGAACTGAGCCGTACGAGCGACACCGCAAACCTTAATAACGTTACCGATGATATCACGGAGAGACTTCTTGGTGATCAATGTGTTCACATAACCGACTTCAGCAGGAACGTTCTCGTTGAAGATCAAACGTCCAACCGTGGTCTCAACCATTGTGTCAACCAATTCTCCCTTATCGTTCAAATCCTTCACGATGACCTTGATAGGAGCATGCAAAGCGACTTTCTTCTCATTGTAAGCGATGTGAGCCTCTTCCACACCATAGAATGTCAAACCTTCACCCAAAGCACCCTTACGAGGTTTGGTGATATAGTACAAACCGAGCACCATATCCTGAGAAGGGACCGTAATAGGAGAACCATTCGCAGGGTTCAAGATATTATGGGAAGCGAGCATCAACATTTGAGCCTCCAAAACAGCCTCATTACCCAAAGGCAAGTGAACTGCCATCTGGTCACCATCGAAGTCGGCGTTGAATGCGGTACAAGCCAACGGGTGAAGTTGAATTGCCTTACCCTCGATCATCTTAGGCTGGAACGCTTGGATACCCAAACGGTGCAATGTAGGGGCACGGTTCAAGAGTACCGGATGACCCTTCATGACATATTCCAAGATATCCCAAACAACAGGATCTTTACGATCAACGATCTTCTTAGCTGACTTAACCGTCTTGACGATACCACGCTCAATGAGCTTACGGATAACAAACGGCTTATAAAGCTCCGCAGCCATATCCTTAGGAAGACCGCACTCATGCATCTTCAACTCAGGACCAACGACGATTACGGAACGTGCTGAATAGTCCACACGTTTACCTAACAAGTTCTGACGGAAACGTCCTTGCTTACCCTTCAAAGAGTCTGACAAAGACTTCAACGGACGGTTAGCATCCGTCTTCACAGCACTTGACTTACGTGAGTTATCGAACAAAGAGTCGACAGCCTCCTGCAACATACGTTTCTCATTACGTAAGATGACCTCAGGAGCTTTAATTTCTATCAATCTCTTCAAACGGTTATTTCTGATGATAACACGGCGGTACAAATCATTCAAGTCTGAAGTCGCGAAACGTCCACCATCCAATGGAACCAACGGACGCAACTCAGGAGGAATGACAGGGACGATCTTCACGATCATCCACTCAGGTTTGTTCTTACCGTTAGACGCACGGAATGCCTCTACGACTTGAAGACGCTTCAAAGCCTCCGTCTTACGTTGTTGGGAAGACTCCTGACCAGCACGGTTTCTCAATTCGAAAGAGAGGGAATCGAGGTCGACGCGTTGCAACATGTCGTAAATAGCCTCAGCACCCATCTTAGCGATGAACTTATTCGGATCGGTATCATCCAACAATTGGTTCTCCTTAGGGAGTTTGTCCAAAATGTCCAAATACTCCTCCTCGGTAAGCAAATCCTGCTCAGCGATACCTTCGCTCTCCATCACACCTGGTTGGATAACGACATAACGCTCATAATAGATAACCGCATCCAATTTCTTTGTTGGCATACCCAACAAATAACCTATCTTATTTGGCAAGGAACGGAAGTACCAGATGTGAGCCACTGGAACGACGAGCTGGATATGTCCCATACGTTCACGACGCACTTTCTTTTCTGTAACCTCCACACCACAACGGTCGCAGACGATACCCTTATAACGGATACGTTTATACTTACCGCAATGGCACTCATAATCCTTCACCGGACCGAAGATACGCTCACAGAACAAACCATCCCTCTCAGGCTTGTAAGTTCTATAATTGATGGTCTCAGGTTTTAACACCTCACCGCTGGACTCCTCGAGGATCTCCTCTGGTGAAGCCAAACCAATCGTAATCTTAGTGAAGGAACTCTTTATCCTACTATCTTTTTTAAAAGCCATATTATATATTGAAAAGAGTTATACTAATTAATCAAGCGTAATACTCAAGCCCAAACCTCTCAACTCGTGCAACAACACGTTCAAAGATTCCGGGATACCTGCCGGTGGCATAGGCTCGCCCTTAACGATAGACTCGTAAGCGCGCGCACGGCCTGTCACGTCATCAGATTTGATTGTCAAAATCTCTTGAAGTACATGGGACGCACCGAATGCCTCGAGTGCCCAAACCTCCATCTCTCCGAAACGTTGACCTCCGAATTGAGCCTTACCTCCAAGAGGTTGTTGCGTAATCAAAGAGTAAGGACCGATGGAACGAGCATGCATCTTATCGTCAACCATGTGACCCAACTTCAACATATAGATGACACCTACCGTAGCAGGTTGGTCGAAACGCTCTCCGGTTCCACCATCGCACAAGTAAGTCTTACCATATCTTGGAACACCTGCCTTGTCAGTCCATTCGTTCAAGTCATCCAACGTAGCACCGTCGAAGATAGGAGTAGCGAACTTGTGACCCAACTTCATACCTGCCCAGCCGAGTACAGTCTCGAAGATCTGACCCAAGTTCATACGGGAAGGCACACCCAACGGGTTCAATACGATATCCACTGGAGTTCCATCAGGTAAGAACGGCATATCCTCTTGTCTAACGATACGGGAGACGATACCCTTGTTACCGTGACGTCCCGCCATCTTATCACCTACACGGATCTTACGTTTCTTAGCGATGTAAACCTTAACCAATTGAACGATGCCTGCAGGAAGTTCGTCACCAATCATGACATTGAACTTCTTACGCTTGTTGATGGCATCCAACTCTTTATACTTTCTGATATAATTCATAATCAAGTCATGAATCATATCATTCTTATGAGCATCTGAAGTCCATTTGCTCAACTGAACAGTCGTATAATCGATCTCCTCCAAAGCCTTCTTGGAGAATTTAGCGCCCTTAGCGATGATGTCGACACCCAAGAAATCCTTCACACCTTGAGAAGTCTTTCCGCTAGTCAACACCTGCAACTTATCCACAAGGATATTCTTCAACTCAGCAGCCTGTTCGTTGAACTCCTCCTCGATCTTAGGGAGAATAGCCTTATCGCTCATGCGGGACTTACGAGTCTTCATCGCCCTAGAGAACAATCTCTTGTCGACAACGACACCCCTCAAAGAAGGAGAAGCCTTCAAAGAAGCGTCCTTCACATCACCGGCCTTATCACCGAAGATAGCGCGAAGCAATTTCTCCTCAGGAGAAGGATCAGACTCACCCTTAGGAGTAATCTTACCGATAAGGATATCACCAGGCTCAACGAAGGCACCCACACGGATCACACCGTTCTCGTCCAAATTACGAGTAGCGTCCTCACTTACGTTAGGAATATCAGCGGTAAGCTCTTCCATACCACGTTTTGTCTCACGAACCTCCAATTGATATTCGTCGACGTGTACGGAAGTGAATATATCATATTTACAAACTTTCTCATTGATAACGATCGCGTCCTCATAGTTGTAACCCTTCCAAGGCATGAAGGCAACCAAAAGGTTCTTACCGATAGCCAACTCACCATTTTGCGTAGAGTAGCCTTCGGTCAAGATTTGACCCTTCTCAACACGTTGACCACGCGTAACTATTGGGCGCAAATCTATAGTAGTACTTTGGTTGGTTCTTCTGAACTTAGGAATACGATACTCCTTGAGAGCGGAATCGAAGTTAACGAACTCCTCATCCTCAGTTCTGTCATAACGGATCTTGATGACACTAGCGTCGACGAACTCGACAACACCAGCACCCTCAGCCGCGATCTGAGTACGTGAATCACGTACCAATTGCCCCTCAATACCAGTACCGACGATTGGAGACTCAGTTCTCAACAATGGAACTGCCTGGCGCATCATGTTAGATCCCATCAATGCACGGTTGGCATCATCATGCTCAAGGAACGGAATCAAAGAAGCGGCGATAGAAGCGATCTGAGCAGGAGCGACGTCCATCAAATCCAACTCCTCAGGAGCCACGACAGGGAAGTCACCTTGCTTACGAGCCTTCACCTTATCAGACATGAAGTTACCCTCCTCATCCAATTCAGCGTTACCTTGAGCGATCACCTTACCCTCTTCCTCCTCAGCGGTCATATATTGAACACCGTTCTCAGAGATATCAGCCTTACCATCCTTTACGATACGGTAAGGAGTCTCGATGAATCCGAGGTCGTTGATTTTCGCGTAAACACACAAAGAAGAAATCAAACCGATGTTCGGACCTTCAGGAGTCTCGATAGGACAAAGACGACCATAGTGAGTGTAGTGCACGTCACGCACCTCGAAACCGGCACGCTCACGAGACAAACCACCAGGACCGAGGGCGGAGAGACGACGCTTGTGAGTAATCTCTGCCAACGGATTCGTTTGGTCCATAAATTGAGAAAGAGCGTTCGTTCCGAAGAATGAGTTGATGACGGAAGAGATAGTCTTCGCGTTAATCAAATCAATCGGAGTGAACACCTCATTATCACGCACGTTCATACGTTCACGGATCGTACGAGCCATACGAGCCAATCCGACACC
>CALCUH010000043.1 GCA_937907165.1 uncultured Bacteroidales bacterium
CATTCTTTTGCGGATGGTGCGGAATGGAATGCCCACATCCACCAAAAAGCCGCATTCGGAATCTCCGAAGTAGTAGCAATTTCCGCTACTGCCCGCCGCCATACTATAAAAAACTAAATCACTCATCACTCATCCGTTACTTCTCGATACCCCTCTTGTCAATCTACGATAACGTCGACGTATTCTTGGTATCTTACCATTATATCTTCTACAAAATTATACACTTCCTCTCCGCGCAGATAGCCGTGCCGCACTACAGGATCATTGAAAAACTCTGGCTTGGATTTCAGGAGAACGAAAATTTTCACATTCTCCCACTTCTCAGGGTTCTTTCCGTTCTTTTCGGCCAATGCCATAGCGTCACGCACATGTCCCACTCCCGCATTGTAGCTCGCCAAAACGAATTTGGTGCGTTCGCTTCTGTTTTCTATGTAACTGAATATGTTATCTACCCGCTTCAGGTATTCTGTTGCGGTTCGTACGCTCACTTCAGGATTTCGCATCGTGGTGCTGTCGGCTCCCAATTTTTTCGCCGTGCTTGGCATCAACTGCATCAGACCGATGGCGCCCACCCAAGACTTTGCGTTCGGATTAAAACGTGATTCCTGATAGGCTATCGAGGCAATCATTTTCCAGTCCCAATTCAGGTTCTTGGCATATTTTTTAAAATAAGAATCGTATTCGCATATCTTGTTTTTGTTAATGTATTTCGGCTTTTCCTTGCTGTTGTTATTCTTTTTCTGCTCGAAATACTTGTGATATAAGTAATCGCAGGTGTAATCGCCTTTCGCCTCTTCAAACCACTTATTTACAGTGGCTTCCAGTTCGTCGGAGTTCTTGCGAATTGCCCATGCTGACCTTTGTGTGAAGCTTATTCGCAGACTTGCGTCGATGTTGTTGAAGTAGGTCTTGTTCACTTTCGCGATGTTGTCGTCCGCTATGGTGTATTCAATTTCTCCTTTGGACACTTTTTCGATTAATGTCTCTTCGTCATCTTCGTTAGACATCGTGATGATTTGGATGCCTCCGCCGATTTCCTCGTCCAAATTTTTCAGTCGTTTGTGGTATTTGGAGTTTTCCACGACATATACTTCCTTGTCTATTAGGTCTACTACATCACTGATTTGATCAAACTTATTTTTCTTTTTTTGCTGGACCAATACCTGTGAGGAGTTGAAGGTGTGGTTGACGAAAGATACTTTGGCTTTGTTCTCATTGGATATGGCTAACGGATAGGCTGCGAGGTCTACTTCTTTGTCAACCAGCATGTTAATCATCTCCGCTTCATCTTTTGCCGTGGTGATTTTCAACTTTACGCCTAAGTGTTGCGCAAAACGTTGGGCTAATTCATACTCGAAGCCCATCTCCTCGCCTTTGTAATCGAAATAAGAGGTTGAACGTGAGAGTGTTACGACACGCAAAGTGTCTTCCGCCAAGATTTTCTCCAAATCCGAGCAGGCTATGCCATTGTCGTTCTTCGATATGCAAGCTAGCAACATCGGCACAAAAAACCATATTAAATGGTGTCGTTTCATCTCTTCATATCAACTTCTAATTCATCTTCACAAATTTCACCTTCATTAACAAAGATAACATCTTTTTTGCATTTTTGAACTATATTTGCATGTAAATTGATTTGGGATGACTTTGGATGAAGTACGGAATGGGTTAAGGGCAGCTGAGAATTTTGTCTTATTTCGATTGCCTAATGAAGGGACGGGACATTGTTTCACGTCCGATCATGTGGATATTCATGATTCCTTTCCTACGGATTTCGCTCTTTTGAAGGAGGCTTTCGTAATGGTCCCATTCTCTTTGAAAAATCATCAAATTTTATCGATTTCATCGGAGAATTCCACCATTTTTAAAATGGATGAATCGTCTCTGCCTAATCTGAAAGAGGAGAAGTGGACGGATACTCTTCCGTCTGAAGACTATTCCGCCGCTTTTGAGAAATTTGTCTCCGCCATTCGTTCCGGCTCTTTCCCTAAGTTGGTCCTCTCTCGCTCTTGCTCTTTCCCTATTCAGGTTAAGGATCCGGTTCTCCTTTTCGAAAAGGCTTGTAAAGCTTATCCTGATGCGATGGTCTATCTGTGGCATTCCCCTCTTTCGGGTGATTGGTTGGGTGCCTCTCCAGAACTGCTTTTGTCGGGCGATGACTCTCAATTGCGTACCGTCGCTTTGGCTGGAACGGCAAGAAACGAAGGTGAGAACGTTTCCTCTACAATGCGGATTTGGGGCGAAAAAGAGCGTCTTGAGCAGCGTCTCGTCGCCGATTACGTGCGGGAACGTATCTCTATGTTTGGCACACTGAAGGATGAATGGGGACCTTATACGGTCTCTGCCGGACATCTCTCGCATCTGCGTAACGATTTCTATTTTTTCATGGATGAGAAGGATCGCATGGATTTTCTCTCTTCTCTCCACCCTACTCCTGCTGTCTGTGGCCTTCCGAAAGAGGAGGCTCAGCGTTTCATTTTGGAGAATGAGGGATATGACCGTGAATATTATTCGGGTTTTATGGGCTGGACGGATTCTTCCGGCAAGTGTAATCTCTATGTGAACTTGCGTTGCATGAAGTTCGACGAGCAGATGGTTCGCTTTTTTGCGGGTGGTGGTATCTTAGCCTCTTCGTCACTTCGTTCTGAATGGAACGAGACGGAGGAAAAAATGGCTACGATGAAACGTCTTATCAATGGTTAGGTTATGTATTCGGTAAAAACAAATATTCGTCAGTTGGTCTCCTTGATGCTTCGTCACGGTGTGCGTGACGTGGTCGTCTCTCCCGGTTCTCGCAATATGCCTTTGGCGGAGACTTTCGCTCATGTGGCTGAAATCTCTTGCTATCCGGTAACTGACGAGCGTAGCGCTGGTTTTATCGCTTTAGGTATTTCTCAGCGTAAGAATGTTCCCGTGGCGGTTTGTGTCACTTCTGGTTCCGCTTTGTTGAATCTTGCTTCTTCTGTTTCTGAGGCTTATTACCAGCAGATTCCTTTGTTGGTGATTTCTGCCGATCGTCCTCTAGCTTGGATAGGTCAAATGGACGGACAGACGTTGCCGCAGACGGGCGTATTCGGTTCTTTGGTGAAGTATGAGGCTAATTTATGCGAGCCTAATAATGATACGGAGCGTTGGTTTAATAATCGTTTGATTAACGAGGCTTTGCTTGCTTTGACCTATCGTTGGAAGGGTCCTGTCCATGTCAATGTGCCTATTTCGGAGCCTTTCTTCGATTGCGGTTGTATGGAGTTGCCTGACGAGCGTGTCATTGGTAGAAAGGATATTCTCCATCATGCGAAGGAACTGAATAATTTGTGGTGCGCTTCTCACTCTCCGTTGGTTATCGTGGGACAAATGGTCTCTCCCGATTATGCGGAGCGTTTGTCTGACGTTCTGGAGCGCTTGCATTGCCCTGTTTTGTGCGAATCGCTCTCTAATGTGCATGGCGCCGCTGTTTTCCATGATTTCGATCTGACGCTGATATCTGCGGATAATCAAAGGGATTTGGCGCCTGACATGGTGGTTTATTTGGGTGGTCATCTTGTCTCGAAGCGTTTGAAACAATGGTTGAGAGGTGTTCGTCCTGCCATCTGTTGGCGTGTTTCTGAGGAGGATTCCGTGGCGGATACTTTCCAATGCCTGACTGATGTGGTGGATGCGGATCCGATTTCTTTGTTGGACTCTTTAGCGCAATGTTCTTCGCAAGGGCGTGACGCTTACTTGAGGAAGTGGCGGGAAGCTGAGCGGACGACTGTTTCGAAGAAGGCGCCTTCTTTGCCTTTCTCCAGTATTGAGACGGTAAGGCGTTTTTGCGACGTGTTGCCTACGGATTCTACATTGGTTTTGGCGAACAGTTCGGCTGTCCGCTATGCGCAATTGTCCGCTCCAAGGAAGGATGTTACGGTCTTTTGTAATCGTGGCGTGAACGGAATCGACGGTTCTTTATCTGCCGCTGTGGGTGTCGCTATGGCTGACCTCTCACGGGAGGTTTTCTTGCTGATCGGTGATTTAAGCTTCTTTTATGATATGAACGCTTTGTGGAATACTGCATTGCCTTCGAATATCCATATTCTTTTATTGAACAATGGCGGAGGGGAAATCTTCCGTAATTTGCCGGGCTTGAAGGAGAGCGAAGGTACCCGCAAGTTTGTCATGGCGGAGCATCGCGCTTCGGCTTGCGAGTGGGTGAAATCGGTGGGTTGCGACTATCTTTCGGCGCATGATTTCAGCGAATTCGAGTCTGGGTTAAGTTCATTTTTAGAAAAGAAAAATTCTCCTTCTTTCATGGAGGTGTTTACCGACGCGCGTGAGGATGAGTCCGCTCATCGTGAATTTTATAATCGATTCAAATAAATAATAATTATATGCAAACAAGGAATTGGGAAACAATTAAGGAGTACAAAGAGATTCTTTTCGACTTCTATAATGGTATCGCTCGTATCACCATCAATCGTCCTCGCTATCGTAACGCTTTCACGCCTACTACGACGGCGGAGATGAGCGACGCGCTTTTGCGTTGCCGCGAGGATCAGAATATTAACGTGGTCGTCTTCACTGGTGCGGGCGATATGGCTTTCTGTAGCGGTGGCGATATGCATGTGAAGGGTCGAGGCGGCTATATTGATGAGGAGGGTGTCCCTCGTTTGTCGGTGTTGGATGTGCAGAAGCAGATCCGTTCTCTTCCTAAGCCGGTCATCGCTGCCGTTAACGGTTATGCGATTGGTGGTGGCAACGTGCTTCAGGTGGTGTGTGACTTGACGATCGCTTCGGAGAACGCTAAGTTTGGTCAGACGGGTCCTAAGGTGGGTAGTTTCGACGCTGGCTTCGGTTCTTCTTATTTGGCTCGTATCGTCGGACAGAAGAAGGCTCGCGAGATTTGGTTCCTTTGCAGACAATATACGGCTCAAGAGGCTTTGGAGATGGGCATGGTCAATAAGGTGGTGCCTTTCGACCAATTGGAGGATGAGTATGTGGCTTGGGCGGAGAAGATGATGGAACACTCGCCTCTCGCTTTGCGTATGATCAAGCGCGGTCTTAACGCTGAGTTGGACGGACAGAGCGGTATCCAGGAGTTTGCGGGCGACATGACGATGCTCTATTATTGTCTCGATGAAGCGCAGGAAGGCGGCAAGGCTTTCTTGGAGAAACGTAAACCTAATTTTAAGGATTATCCTAAATTCCCTTAATTTTTTTATTGGAATATATGTATCAGGCGACCATCACACCCAAGAAATTGATTTTCAAGCAACCGGCAGGCACTTCGCGTGGTGTCTACCTTGATCATCTTGTCTGGTATCTCTCTCTGACCGATACCGAACACCCGGGCAGAACGGGCGTCGGAGAATGCGCTCCTTTGGTCAAACTGAGTTGTGACGATATTCCGGAATATGAATCGGTGTTGCGGAATTTTTGCGACAAATTTGACGGAACCATCGATTACGAGGCGATGAAGGATTTCCCTTCTATGCTGTTTGGTCTTGAGACTGCTTTGCGTGATTTGCGCTCTGAGGAGGGTGTGTTGTGGAAGAGTGATTTTACGGATGGTCGTTCGGGCATCACTATCAATGGATTAATATGGATGGGTTCCTATGAGGAGATGTCTCAGCGTATTGAGGAGAAACTGGCAGCGGGATTTTCTTGTATCAAGCTGAAAATCGGGGCGATATGTTTCGACGACGAGCTTGCTTTGCTGAAACGTATTAGACAACGCTTTTCCAAGGAGACGATTACTTTGCGGGTGGATGCGAACGGTGGTTTCAAGCCTGCCGACGCTTTGGAGAAGCTGGAGCGTCTCGCCGCTTTGGACATCCACTCCATCGAGCAACCCATCATGGCGGGGCAATGGTCTGAGATGGCCCGCCTCTGTTCCTCCACGCCTTTGCCGATTGCGTTGGACGAGGAGTTGATCGGTGTGAATGACGCGCGAAAGAAGAAGGATTTATTGGATACGATTCGTCCGCAATATATTATTCTGAAGCCTTCCCTGCATGGTGGTATCAAGGGTTCCGAGGAGTGGATTTCTTTTGCGAAACAGAGGAATATCGGTTATTGGATTACTTCCGCCTTGGAATCGAATGTCGGATTGAACGCTATCGCCCAATGGGCAGCTACCTTAGGCATATCCATGCCGCAAGGCTTGGGAACTGGCGCACTCTACACGAACAACGTGGAGCGCCCGTTATCTATCATCGGGGAGAAACTTTGGTATAAGAAATAATTTATAAAAATATATCCCTATCGTTTTTGAAATCTACTCCTGATAGTTTTATTCTTCGACAAATTCCACATTGTCTATCCATAGGCAATCGCCTATAGCGCCCACATAGGCGCCTCCGAATCCTGAAGAGAAGCGCACGATGATGTGTGTGGGTTGGTCGTCTTTGCTCCCCCATCCTATTTCGTTCACACGTTTCATCTCCCCTTTGGAATTGAGCGAGAAGACCGGATAGCCTTCGTAGTTGAGCGACATGTAATCTTTGTAGTATGGTTGCTTGGTGATGTCGCCGTAATTCAGTTTTAATTCGTAGCCGTTCACCCAATCTTGGGTACTTTCCGTGATGCGGATATAGGCGGTCGCGATTCGTTTGCATTGGATGTTGCCGTTTTTGTCTTCCCACCTTTTTTGCAGGAATACGCTCACCTCCGCAGCGTTTTTGCCTTCCACGTCCGTTTTGCTGAGCGCCGATGCCTTGACGCGCTTACCGCCTGTCTTCGCCTTGTAGTCGAATTTGACCGATTTCAGTCTTTTCGTGTAGGGAACGCCTTGCGACATCTTCTCCATCGGATCGTTGATGCTGGTGATCGGTTCCAAAAGTTTTCCTGTGAAGAGACTTCCTGTGGCTAAGGCGGTGACGTGTATGATGCCGAATACGTAGACCTCCTCCAGACGCGTCTCCAAACGCGCGCAGAAGCCTGAATCCCTCTTTTCGGGGAAGACGGTGCTGCTCACTTTGTCTATGCCCATAACGTGCGCGTAGATGCTTGAGGTCTCCCACGGAGAATCTCCTTGTTTCCATGCTTCCGCTTTCGTGAGATGGGCAGGTTTCCCCACTTCGTAGAGCGTTTTTGTCTCTCCGCCGATGAGTTTGCTCTCTTTGATGTCGCGACGAACCCAACTATCCATGTTGTTATAGGTGAAATTCTTCGCTTGAGAGAAGACGGATACTGATGATAATGTAATGAATATTAATATATTAAATATTATACGAAACATAATTTTTTACTTTTTAGGCATCACCATATTACCACCTACCGTGACATAGAATGGCAGTTTTACAGATTTCCCTTTCACGTTGAAATAGGGTTTGAGGGAGATTTTCACGCGGCTGGCGTCCGGATTGTCGCAAGCGAGTCCGCAGACGAATTCCAGCACAGCGTCCAGCGTGGAGAATGAGACCACATTCAAAAGATTGAATGAGACAGGAAGCGAGAGTACCTGCGTTTGGTTGGCGCCGATGGTGATGTTTTTATCCATCTGTCCGGCTACCATCTCCTTGTCGTCTATCCAGATGATATAATCCACCCCTTCCAGTTTGGCATCTTCTTGGTTGGGATTCGTGACGTTGATGTTTGCGTTCAGGTT
>CALCUH010000044.1 GCA_937907165.1 uncultured Bacteroidales bacterium
CTTCTTCAGCCGGATCGAGAACGTCAGCGGCGTTTCCATACCGGGAAAATGCGCACGTCGATTATTATTTGAATGAGTTGAACAGTTCTGACATTCATAACATATTGCTCGGAATACAGACCTCCCGGACTCCGTTTGTTATTGATTCGGATAGGGATGATAACATTTTCGTGTTTTGGTGCGGACATGGGAACCATGATGAACTGCTTTACGGAAATAAAGCGGTTTCCGCCTCAGAACTGGACGGATGGTTGACAGATTTGGAACGGAATAACAGGTATAGGAAGTTGCTTTTCACGATCGAAACGTGTTTCTCGGGAAGTGTCGCGCAGGCGTGTGAAAACCACCATGGCGTTTTGTTCATCACGGCGGCGAATGCGGATGAGACCTCTCTTGTGGACAAAACAAATTATGATGAGGAGTTGAGGCTATATGTTTCCAACGGATTTAGCAATACGCTTATCCAAACGATTGACCGTCGTCCCAATATCGGAATTAGCGAGTTGTATTACCAACTTGTTTTGGGAACATCCGGTTCGCATGTCTCCATTTACGGATCAAAATCTTATGGTAATATATATCAATGTGATATGAGTGAGTTTTTTAAGTAATTACTATTAATCTTTTAATTTTTATGTCTATGAAAAAGATGATTTATTCTTTGGCTGTGTTATCATGTATATTCGCAGCCTGTGAAAAGGAAGATGAGGAAGTGGCAAAGAAAACTTCTTCTGACGAAATGGTGACTCATGGAGATTCCACTACTGTGCATGTCTTCACGTACGACAAGTTTTTTACCAATAGCGATGTGCTGATCACGAAGGGTGATACATCCCAAATATCGGTAAGTTCCGTCTTGATTAATAATTTGGATAAGGGAACGCCGAAGAAGGGTAATGTCGTTGTCGTGTGGAACAAAATCAACGAGGAGCCATATTATTTGCGCGTGACGGAAACGTCAGAGACAGAAGATCGTGTATTGTTGAACGTTAGTAAGGCTTATCCTTTTGAAGCGATTCCTGATGGCGACTATAAACTATCTACTGACATCTACTACAATCCGAATGCCTTGAGATCTCTCTCCAACGGAGATGAGTACGAAGCTTCGTTGTATGATGACAAAGAGGGTACTCACCACCCGATGGTCATTATCGAAGATAGGAGCAACGCTCTGATGAACAATGGTTCGGCGGTGAACTCCATCGATTTGCAGGTGACCGAAACCGATAAGATGTTAAGGGAAAACGGATATATCGATGTGCGAGAGTTGAGAAACGCGAACGCATCTTACGATGGAACGATTATAGACATCAATAAGGAATTGCATCCTGGCGTCATCGGTGTACCTGGAATGGGTAAGATGATCGGTAACCATGGTAGCTGGCTTGGCTTATTCGGTGGTATCGAAAAACTATACAAGGCGAGTGATCAAGATAAGTTCGGAAACGAATTTAAGGCTTACGTGAAAATCGATACGATTAGATTTAGATCAAAATCTACCTTCCATGTCGAAGTGAAAACTTCTTGGGGTAGACCTATCTTCTTCGAGGCTTATGACCATGGTTCATCGGATTTCGAAATCTCCAACATCGGTATCGGTTTGGGTGAGGCTTGCTCGGGTGAACATCAGCTCACTTACTTCAATGGCAAGACATTCGTCTTCTGGATTTGCGCGGTCCCTGTGGCTATCAAGGTTTCGCCTAATTTGTATTTCAAATATAGCTATGACGCTTACGCTTTGATGGATTATAGAATCAATTACAAGAAACATAACGAGAATACGATCGGTATCCGTTGGGAGAAGGATAAGGGTGTGACGGATCTTTGTAAAGACAATTCCACTCCTGCCACCTATAAAGATTGGGACAATTTCGATGATTTCATCGGAAAAACGCATTTGGTGTTCTGCGGAAAGGCTTCTGTCGGTATTTATCTCAGAACAAGTATTTTGTTGTATAATGTTTTCGGTCCTACGCTTGGCTTGGGGGTACGCGCCGACTTCGCTGGCGAAATCGGTGACGAGGGTCAAATTGATGATTTAGGCAATTGGACCAACCACATTCCGGTGGACGGATATGCGAAAATGGATATGGCCGTAGCCGGAGAGTTGGGCGCTGAGGTAAGTATTCTTGGCAAAAAGCTCTTCAACCGCGCTTATGATGTCTATGATTTCAAAACGTTCAATATTTTCAACTATAACTTGGACTCTCTTGAAGTGTTTAAGAAGAAATAGAATTATTGTTTCCGTATAGGATGAAAAACTTGATTCGGCATATTACAGATGGGATGTCCCTCCGTGAGACGGGGGGACTTCTCCTCTGTTTGCTTTGGGCTGCCGTCATATCTGGTTGCGAAAAAGGAGAGGAGGTCTCCGATTCGACGATATACGAAGTGACAATCGTCTTCCCGCCTAATTCGTTGGGAGATAACGGTTTTTACGACAAATTGCTTCTGGGTGTCACAAGATTTGAAAACAGCCATCCTGCGAGGAATACCCAAATCATGGTTAATACGCCTTATGATAGTGTTCTGGAAAGGGAGATGTATGTCGCATGGTTCAATAGCCTTTCTGCTGGCGATAGTGTCCGAAAACTGCTTATTGTTCCTAATTATGATGCGTTGTCCGGTCTGGATGAATATGTCACAAATTTGCCTGAATATAATGATGTCCTCTTTTTTTCCGAGAAGACGGAGAGTACGGAAATGAAAGGATGGCACCGTACTTTTTTGGACGAGTATTCTGTCGCCTTTTTGTTGGGACAAAAAATCGCCGAAGACAAATATATAGAACCTGTCAAAATGAAGGTTTCGGGACAGGATTATCTCTATCATAGTGTGGAAAAAGGCATTTCGGACGGCTATTCCAGCATTAGGGGGGTGGGTATTGACTCGTTTGTCATCGCGGATTCTGATAGTGTTATTAAAACGATGACTCACATCTACGACTTCGTTGACGACATTTGTGAAGAATCACAATTCGGAACTTGCATTATCCCGCTATTGGGGGAATACCAAAACATTTTTTACTATTATGATTTGGACAAGGTCATATTCTTGGGAATAGATATGAACATCCAAAGCCATATCAATTGCTTGTTTTCCATTGTCCGTAATTATGATCTCCTGCTTTATGATAGGTTGAACGAATGGCTTTTAAAGCATGAGTTTTCTCCTTATGAACGATATTGTAATGATGGAAGGTATATTGAGTGGTATCAGTCGTCTTTGTTCTATGATAAGGATGATTGATATGAATAAAAGTTGTCGGAATAATGGTTATGTAAACTGAACTGTTTTTTTACATCCGACAAGAAAAGCATTGTCTCGATGGGTGACTTGCTCTCCACTGGATATGCTATAATCTTTTGCATGATAGAGGTAATCGTATTAGTACCTGCCACAGAAGAAGATTTCTCTTCCTGCTTCTTTGGTTGGTTTTCTGTAATAGGAATAGAGAGTTTCCATTGTTCAAACGAGTCAGACATACCCGACTCATCCATGCTGGACAAGATCATCTCGGCAGGAAGGGAAAGGATAATGGAGCCACCTTCAATCTCCTGCACATGACTTCCCTCTGGGGTGAATTTCGGCAAACTTGTAGTCGGGAAACCGACAAAAATAGTGCTTTGCTCCGTAGATTTCATCATCTTGTGCGTTGCCTTGAAGTCTGAAACGAATCGACAGCAGAGCCAAGCACTCCACTCGTAGGCACGAAGGAAGGAGCCTTCCTTAAAAAGGTGGATGACCCTTTTCGACGATGAATCACCTCTCTACTTCTCTATCTCCAGAATATCCTTTATCTGCATATCTTCATTTAATAAATACTTTTTCAAAAGAAATGACACGAGAAAATCCCCGCTGGCCTCTTCGGGAGGCCGCAGGGCTTCCCTCCTGTCATTCCTTTACTGGTTTTTGCTTCGGGTTTTGCTTCATCGGAATAGCGTTATTCTGTGACCAGGCGCACAGAGATTCCGTAGTAGCGGCGTTCGTCGAAGACGCTGGCATGGTCCGAACAGAAGTAGAAGACGTAGACGCTGCCGTCGTCGACCGCCGTGGACGACCAATAATCTCCGAAGGAACCAACACCGCAGACTCTAGTACCATCGCGGCCGCCAGCGCAAGGCAAAAAGACCGCTCCTGCATACTCCATCTTGCTCCATTCAGCAGCAGAATAACTGTTCGTGGTGAAGTCGCCAGGATCAGCAGTGAATGTCAAGCCGCTTGGTGTGCTCCATCCATCGGGAAGAAGGATATAACCTTTCTGTCCGTTGACGGTCGCTTGACCTCGGAGGTTCTTGGCGTTGGTGCGGGTGTCGAAGAGGTATTCCCACTCACCGGATGTCAGCGTGCGCCACATGCCCGCCTTATTGCCTCCGTTGCTGATGGCGTTATAGACGCCCCAGTCGTACTTGGTGCCGGCAATGTCGTTTTCTTCATCTCCGTAGTATAAATAAACGGTGCTGCTCATGTACGGATCTTTGTTTTTGTAGCCACTCGTACCCCATCCGAAGTGGTCGATCCAGCCCGAATAGGTGGAGGAGATATTCTTGTTATCCTCTCCTATCACATCATACTGGTTCTCCGCAAAGCGCCATGTAATGGTTCTTGCCTGGTACTGGAGATTACCCATGGAAAAACTGACCTGCGTGGTGGCGGATACGGAGAACTTGCCGGGAAGTTTACCGCCCGTCTTGTCGATCGGGGTGACGGATGGTTCAGAGGAACCTCCGTTGCCGCCTGCCACATAGCCGCTGTCAGCCAACACCTGCAGCACCATCGCACGTAGCATCTTCTCATTCACCTTCTCCGCATAAATGGCATACGGCACGCTCAGCAGCTGGGAAGTGACCGTTACGCTCTTGCCGTTCACTTCGGTAGTGGATTGCACGAAGTAAGGGCCCTTGCTCCAATCGATGGCGGAGAAGTCGTCGGAACTCTTGCCGCCGCCGATCTCAAGATTGATAGCACCTGCGGATGTGGTTGTCGTGGTATGGCTCTCCGAATAGACGGAAGCGCCATCTACGGAACCTTGCAAAATGGAGACCTGAACGCCCAGCTCCTGGTTGGTGATCACTTGGCCCTCCGCATTGCGGACCACTGCCTGATACGCCATCTTCTGTGGCGCTTGCGCGAACATGGATGCTGTCCATAGCAGCATCATCGCAATGATTGTGAATAATTTTCTCATCTTTTTATCTTTTTATTTGTTATTTATTACTTATTACATGTTCAACCCCTGGGAACAGACTACCCACATCATGCCCCTGACGGGGCATCTTTCGGGGAATGCGCCATTACATTTATCGCTTGACAATTTGGAACGTCTTCACCGTTTTACCGTCCTGCTTGACCGACAAATGGTAGACGCCCGATGCGTAGCTGGAGAAATCGATTGAGGTTTCGACAGATGAAATCTTACTCCTTTGTAAAATTCTCCCCTCCGCATCCGAGAGCAAGAAACTCACGTTAGACAACCCGCCCGTCTTCAAGACAAGCACATCGGCCGTAGGGTTCGGATAGACTGACATCAGCGTCACGTCCACCAAATCCAGACCAACAGTGGCAGACACCGTGTACTGCGGCGCCATCGGTCCTGTGGATAGCGAACCGTCCGCGGATTCCACGTTCGCCTTGTAGTCCAGCACATGGGAGAGCGTCAGGCCGTTCTCGCTCTTCTCGCCAACCGAACTGTAGGCGCTAGTCTGCGAGTAAACGAGCAATGGAATGCCCAATGCAGTTAATAATAAGATTTGTTTTACCATAAAAATTTATTTTTTAAAATAGAATCTCAATAACATCCAGACCTTCATACCTTGTTCTTTTGAAAACTTTAGGTATAATCTCTCATAATACACTTTCTTTGAGTAGGATGACAGACCAATCAACACAAGCGATAAACTAATTGAAATGACAGGCAGGCTACCCCACCATGTCCATTGTCCATTTTTGACAGTTACCACATTGAAAATAACCTTCATAACAGACAGAACAATTACCAAAAACTGTGCTATCACCAACATTCTAAAGAATGCTTTGTAAGAAATTGTTTAAATTTAATTAAAAACTAATTTGAGAGACCTGGAAAATTTCTCTCTAAACACATTTAAAATATTGATTATCAGTTTGATAAGTGGATAAAAATTCGTAACTTTAAAGGTACGAAAAATAAAGAATTAA
>CALCUH010000045.1 GCA_937907165.1 uncultured Bacteroidales bacterium
TTGCACCACGTATGTTTTTTGTTGGCTTTTGTCTTCGGATGTGCTGAGGATTTCGATCTTTTTGTTGAAATTAAGAGGGGAACCGTTTTTGAATTCGATCCATTCATTATCCTGTTTTATTTGGATGGTCGGTTGTGACGTGTATCCATAGAATCTTGTGTAAATGTTTGTGAGTTCCGTTCCTAAATCCAACGAATCGTAGTTGTAAATAGTTTCTTCCACATCATTTACAATAAAGGTTGCGGGAATATTGCTTAGGACCATGCTTCTAACGCGCGGGTCGCTTAGGTTTTTCAGTGCGTTCGTGTCGTCCTCATCCTTGTCGCATGAGGTGAAGATTGACACTGAACATAATGCCGTAAGTATGAGAGAAATGAAAAACTTATGTTTCATAACATGATTAATTTTAACGCAAAAGTACAAAAATATATCTTAGAAGCGGATTAAAAATTTACGACTCATAAAAATCTCGCCCAAAAAAATATAAACAGCTTCATAGAACAATCATCCGACGATGAAATTATGGGCGGCCATCCAAGCGAAGTACCTCAAGCCTTTGCCGATTGTCATGAAGAGGCAAACTAGCCAGGCGTTGCTTCTCAGGTAACCTAGCGCAACTTCTATGACTTCTCCTATCACAGGTAAAAAGCCTAATGCAGCTAATACGGCCCCTTTGTTTTTCAGTTTTTGGCTCCATTCGAGCACCTTCTCCTCTTTGATTCCGAACCGTCGTTCAAGGATTCCCATCTTTCCTAGTTTCCCGAGCCAATAGCAGGTCATTCCGCCTATCGTGTTGCCGGCTGTTGCGGAGATGAGGCAGAGGACGGGATTGGCTCCGGCGATCAGCAATCCTGAGAGGAGGACTTCGGAACTGAACGGCAGTATCGATCCCGCTAATAACGCGACGATGAATAGCCCCCAATATCCGTAGTTAGCCAGAAAGTCGATCATTATGCTAGATGGTTAGAATAGATGTGGTTGGATAAAAAATATGATAGAGCACGCGAAAAATAGGCAAAGCAATATTTTGGAGAGTATTGTCCATTGTAGTGTGAAGTATTGTCCGATAATGAAGCAGCAGAAGAATAGGCAAGTAGGCAGTGCTATTTGCGCGTGACTCATATTCATTAAAATGATAATGAGCGTCATGAAGAAGCTGTATGTGAGGAAGATCACCTCTTCGCGGCTTCTAATGTTCTGGTGTGATCTGGTATGGATGAAGTGTAATAGGGAGAAGACGAAGAGGAGCGCAATAAGGCAAATATAGGCAAATTGTTCCATGTTTCCTTCCAAGGAAGGCCATCCGTTAAGGACGACCCATGTGTTCCAGTAGGAAGTCCACGTGTCCATTTGGTTGAATCCTAAAGCCGCTAGTACGCAATAGAAGTAAGGCATGAGGATTCCTGTGAAAAAGGCGAGAATCACCTTCAGTTTGAGTGAGTTGCATCTGTAAAGCAACGTGAAGAAGGGAATGCAGAGGACGACGAATTGGAGGGCGAAGAGGGTTGCCAAGGAGAGTAGCAGTCCGGCGTCGAAGGCTCGGATGATGAATCTGTCGGGACTTCCCTCGACTAGTCTGAAGGTGGTGTTCACGAAGAACACGATGCAGATGGTGATGATCCAAGAGGTCGAGAAGCAGTGCGGACGCATCAGAAGGGATGCGGTGATAAGGAAGAAAAACGCGGGCAGAATGGTCCTCACGTTGATGAACGAGAAGGTCTCGTTGAGCCAGACCATGCAATAGCCTGTGATGAGGACGCATGAGAATGCGGCGAGACGTCCTGTCCAACTATTGAACTGTAGATGTTCGCTCAGAAAAACAGCAAGCGGGGAATCCCCCACGATGACGGATTCTCCACTTGCCAATGTGCCTGGAATAAATATCTCGTACCACAATATCAGTGCGACAACGATTGATATCAGTATGGTCGAAACGCCTGGTAATATGTTGTCTTTATATTGTAGGTACTGCATGGTGAGATATTATTTTAGGTCTTTCCCGATATCTGAACGGAAATATTTTTTTTCGAATTGGATTTTCTGGGCATTCTTGAACGAAACCGCCAAAGCGTCTTCTTTGGTTTTCCCGTAGGAGCTGACCGAGATGACGCGACCGCCGTTTGTCAACAGCTTACCGTCTTGCATCTTGGTGCCTGCATGGAAGACGATGCTGTCTTTCACCTCTTCGATGCCGGTGATTACTTTGCCTTTCTCGTAAGCTTCAGGATAGCCGCCCGATACGAGCATGACGGTGACTGCCGCACGTTCGTCCACTTCCAGTGTCTTGGAAGCCAAAGTGCCGGTTGCCACGCCCTCGAAGAGTTCCACGAGGTCTGATTTGATGCGAAGCATCACAGCCTCTGTCTCAGGGTCACCCATTCTGACATTGTACTCAATCACCATCGGTTCGTTTTTGACGTTGATTAAGCCTAAGAATATGAATCCTTTATAAGTGATTCCCTCTTTTTTCAAGCCTTCGATAGTAGGGATGACGATTCTTTTCTCAACTTTCTCCATGAAAACCTTATCGGCGAACGGAACTGGAGAAACGGAACCCATACCACCCGTATTTAATCCTGTATCTCCTTCTCCGATTCTTTTGTAGTCTTTCGCTACAGGGAGGATCTTATAGTCGTTACCGTCGGAGAGGACGAATACGGAGCATTCGATGCCGGAAAGGAACTCCTCGATGACGACCGTTGAGCTGGCGTCGCCGAATTTTCCGTCCAACATATTGCGTAATTCCTTTTTAGCCTCCTCCAAGTCAGGGATAATTAATACACCCTTTCCAGCGGCCAATCCGTCGGCTTTCAGCACGTAGGGAGCTTCCAGTTGTTCCAAGAACTTGCAGCCCTCTTCCAATGTTTGGGAGGTGAAACTCTTGTATCTGGCGGTAGGAATGTTGTGACGCATCATAAAGGCTTTGGCGAAGTCCTTGCTTCCCTCCATCTTAGCGCCCTCTTTAGAAGGACCGATGACTGGGATGGATTTCAGCTCGGGATCGTTAGCGAAGAAGTCGTAAATGCCGTTTACTAGCGGATCTTCTGGTCCAACAACCACCATGTTCACATTGTGGCTTAAGGCGAATTGTTTGATGGAAGGGAAATCGTTCGCTGAGATGTTCACGTTCTCTCCTACATTTAGGGTGCCGCCGTTTCCGGGAGCGATGAAGAGTTTTTCGACTTTTTTGCTTTGGGAGATCTTCCATGCGAGTGCATGTTCTCTTCCTCCAGAGCCTAACAATAGTATGTTCATAATCCGTTATTAATGTTTTCTTCTGTTAATACTTCGAATTTATAGCCCTCTTCCATCAGATAGTCGATGGCTTTCGGCAGGGCGTAGCGGATGTTTTTTTCCGCTTTTAGGGAATCGTGGAAAACGATGATCGAACCGTTCCTCGTATATTTTTTCACGATTCCGAGGACCTCCTCTCCTGTAAGTTTACGATTGTAGTCGCGGGTGACAACATCCCAAAAGACGATTCTGAAGTTTTTGCGTAGTGTCATGAACTGCGCATACCTCAATATTCCGTGGGGGGGTCTGAATAGTTTGCTTTTGATGAAATCATCTGCCTTTTTCGTATTCGTGATATACTTCTTCGAGGAGGTGTAGAGACCTTGCATGTGGTTGAACGTGTGGTTGCCCACGACATGGCCCGCTTCTATCACTTGTTGGAAAACGTCCGGATGTTTCCTGACATTATCGCCCACGCAGAAAAATGTGGCTTTTATCTTTTTTTCTTCCAATAGGTCCAATACGAAAGGGGTGACCTCGGGAATCGGACCATCGTCGAAAGTTAGGAAAACCGTTTTCTCTTTACGAGGCAAACGCCAGACTGTGTTAGGAAATAATTTCCTATACACAGCTGGCAATTGTTCTATCAGCATTTTATTGGTTCATTGTTTGGTATGTGGCAAAAAATTGGTTGAGAGCCTCTTCGTCTTTTGCCGCATCCTCATCTTTTTGGGATTTCTCGATGGATACGATTTCGTGCAAAATCCTGAAATGTTCGGAGAATACGTCTGATTGTCCGATTTTCCTCTTGAATGAAGGTTTCATGCCGTTAATCCATTTAAGATGTTGGATGGCTGTCTCCTTCATTGCATCGAAGATCGGTTCCGCCTTTTCGTAGCATCCTAGGTCATTATATTGTCTGGCCATCATTAAAGAGATGGTGTTGTAAGGAACTTGTGGAGCTGGCAACACCTTTTGTGCGAAGTCAAGCACTTCGATGGCACGCGCTTTGCGCTCATCCGCACGTTTATTAGCGGCTAAGGTATCTATCGAACTACCATAGTTCTTTATCGCTGTTGACAATTCGGCATTATTCATTGAATTAGCTTTCACTCCGAGAATGTTCACGGCGCTTGTCCTAGCATGCGCGATGAGCAAAGAATCGGAGAATCGCCCGCCGTTGGAAATCGAACTATTGTTGTAGTAAGCGGCTGTATAATTCCTATAAGTATTCATGAACCGTTTGTCGTTGATGCTTTGGTCTTGCAGAGCCCATGAAAGCAACTCGCAGTAATTGTGTTCCGTAGTTGCTTGGCTGGCTTCGAGCATCAATGCGTCGACGAGTCGCAAGAACATCAGTCTTAATGTCTGAGTCATACGCAAATTGTTCTCTTCCAAATAGATATTCGGATTTTCAGCGATTCCTCCCCATTTGAACTTGTGGAGCATGTTGTCATACATTTTGTCGGTATTGACTAGTTCGCTGCTTAGGAACGGATCTTTTTTGATCGGAACGATGCGGTATGCCATACCTTCGAGTTGGAGGTAATCGTTCAGTCCTGTAAAGCTCTCTTTCCCAACTGTGGTGGCGAAATACATAGGACGTTCCCAATGGTTGTTGGCGAGAAGGTCGAGGATGAATATCTCATGTTTGCCGAGGTATCTTTTCGATTTACTCAATCCGATGTTCATTCTTGGAGCAACCTTATCCTTGTCTTTTGCGTCAACGGTTCCGAATTTAACCGCTTCGTCGGCGTTCACGTCCAAATAGAGGTTTCTTGCAGGGAAGAACCAGAATTTAGCGTCTGGATCCCTGAGAATTCTATTTTTAATCTTTTGGTCGTTTTCCACCATGATTTGGTTCGCTTTCTTCAAATCGATGGCTTGCCCGTCCATTAGATCGACGATTTCGGCATAGTCCATTCTTCCGTTCATATAGTCTTTCGGCTGTAATGAGATTGGAAGAGCTTTGGACTCGTAGGCGTCGCGTCTCATTTGGTCTAGATACCATCCCATCTGCAAATAACTGAGGTTCGCCACCCTTTGGTCGGTGCCGACTCCTTCAACTTCTTGGTTGTACCAAAGAGGGAAGGTATCGTTATCTCCGTTGGTGAAGATGATTCCGTTCGGATCCATCGTCAGAAGGTAGTTTTGACCGAAGTCGCGGCATGTGAATCTGCCTGAACGGTCGTGGTCGTCCCAGTTTTGTGAAGCCATCAATACTGGTGCCGCCAATAGGCAAATTACGGTAGCTACTCCAGCGGCGATGGTTTTGTTGATTTTGCTGCCAATCAGTTCGGCGATAGCTGGAACGGCCAAACCTATCCAAATACAGAAAGCATAGAATGAACCCGCATACGCATAGTCACGTTCACGTGGCTGGAGCGGTGTCTGGTTCAGGTATAACACGATTGCGAGACCTGTCATGAAGAAAAGGGTGAAAGTAATCACAAAGCTTTGCTTGCCTGCGTTTTCGTTGCTCTTCTTCTTTTTCTTATATTGGAATACCGCACCTAGAATTCCGAGAATGAACGGAAGACCGTAATAGGTGTTGCGGCCTTTGTTGTTCCTCATCTCGTCAGGCAAGTTGGTTTGGTCTCCATACATGAGGGAGTCGATGAAGTCGATACCGGCGAAGCAGGGCGCGACATTCATAGATGCCCCGTCACCGTTCAAGCCCTGACAGGAGCCGAAGTTCACGACTTGAAAGCCCTCGAATGTCTGGGTGCGCCAGACATACTGGCCAGAGGTTCCTCCGCTCGCGGGCCCTTTGTCAGGGTCTGGTTTCTGACCGTTGTAGGTGTCGCGGAGTGAGATAGACAGGTTGATATAGTCCGCCGACTCGCGCCTGAGATTCCCTTCGCTGGCCGAGAGAATCGTCTTGTCCTTTCCTTCGACCGCGTAGAAGTAAATGCGCTTCGGGTAGAGGTCGCTCTGGC
>CALCUH010000046.1 GCA_937907165.1 uncultured Bacteroidales bacterium
TAGGAATCGAATCTTGCGGTTCCGTTAGTGTTGAGTCGGTTTGGTTATTAGGAATCGAATCTTGCGGTTCCACAAGTGTTGTGTCCGTCGGATTATTGTCTTCTGGTGCGTTAAAGATCTCTTCATCCTCTCCGCAAGCAGCGAAGCATACGCCCATTCCTAAGGCGGCTGCCATGATAAATGATTTTGTTTCCATAAGCGAAAAAATTAATTGGTTAATATATATTCTGTTTTATTATAAACCCTTGCAAGAAGGCGGCGAATCCAGTATGGGCGAAGGTTAATATATATTCTGTTTTATTATAAACCCTTGTTGTCCTATCACTCTTGATACACATTCCATAATGTAAATTTAAAGGAAAATTTTGAAATAACAAACAAGCCGGGTTTTTTTTACGGCTTCGAAATTCCTCTCCCGTATATCATCATGTCAGGAAAAAACGTACATTTGTGGTGAAATGTGTTGTGAGATATGAATCCTACGGTGAAGGGCTATTTGGCCGCTGCGGCATCCGCCGCCAGTTATGGTATGAATCCATTGGGCGCTTTGTCTTTGTATGACGAGGGACTGACCGCTAATTGCGTCTTGTTCTATCGTTTTTTTTTAGCCTCCGTCATGCTCGCCTCGTTCATGCTTGTCAAAGGGGAGTCGTTCCGCATTTCGGGAAAGGAGGTGCTCCTGCTGCTCTTCTTGGGTTCTATGTTCGCCGTTTCCTCATTGACCTATTACGACAGCTTCTACTATATGGATGTGGGCGTCTCCACTACGCTTCTTTTCATCTATCCTGTGATGGTGGCGGTCATCATGTCCGTATTCTTCAAAGAACATTGCACCATCTACATCATCTCTCCCTACCTTTGGCGCTGGCCATAGCGGGGGCGTTGACGGGCGTATTCATCCTCTATGTGGGTGGCGATACGGCCTTGAATTTCGTGGGCATGGTGCTGGTCTTTTTCTCGGCGCTCTCCTATGCGGTCTATATGGTTGTGGTGAATCGGACGAAACCTAAATTGTCGCCCGTGAAGCTCACCTTCTACGCCACCTTCTTTTGCTCTTTGCTGATCCTTGGTCATTCGCTGGCGATAGGCGGCGGACACATGCAGGTGCTCAGCAACGCCAGACAATGGTTTTGGGCGTCGTTTCTCGCCCTCTTCCCTGGACTTGTCTCCTTGCTGATGATGGCTGTGGCTGTGCGCAATGTGGGAAGCACGGTGACTGCGATAATGGGGGCGTTGGAACCTATGACGGCCGTGTGCGTCGGCGTCTTTATCTTCGGCGAGCAGATGACGCTCCGTTTGGCTGCGGGCATGGCGCTGATTGTAGGCTCCGTGCTGCTCGTCATCGTCGCCCCGAAGTTGGAGAAGCGGAGAAAAAAGGTCTGAAAAAACTACTGGTTTTTGCTGAAATATAGGAAGGTCTGGTTGGTTCTGCTTCTGGACGCCGCGTTGTAAATCATATCTTTTAGGATGAGCGAGGTGCCGTTCTGTTCGAACTGGTAGGCTTTCGCTTGTGCGATGAGCGAAAGGTTTTCGTCGTTGGCGATATATCTGTAACTGATTTCCGAAGGATCCGTGAGCTCTTTCCCGCCCATCTTCACGGGAATAAGGTAGATGCTGTCCCCGACAATAGAGAAGTTTCCTATGGTGGAAATCACTTCTGTCTCTTCTACGATGTAGTCTTCCTTGTAGGAGGAGTCCTTGTTGAAACACAGGGTGGTTTGCTTGGCGGATTCTATGCCGTTCAAAATGAGTTCTTGCGGAATGCCAGTGGTGTCCGTAATTTTAAAATCGTAACATTTCCACTCTCCGATAAGCGGGTCGTCGGAGCAGGAACCCAATATTAGGGCTAAAGCGAATGCTGATAATAGGGCTGACGTGATTTGTTTCATAATCCCAAAAATCGTTTTGCCGCAAATTTAGGGCAATGTGTTTGATTGGACAATAGTTTATTTGCCCCTTTTTGCCTACATTCGCGTGTTTTAATGTTAAAAACAATGAAAACTGCTCTTTTTATAGATAGGGACGGCACTTTGATAGTGGAGCCGCCTGTTACTTTCCAAGTGGACACTTTGGATCAGATGACGTTCCTTCCGGGCGTCTTGCGTAATTTATATTTCATCAGAAAGAATCTGTCGTTCGACCTTATCATGGTGACCAACCAGGATGGCTTGGGGACGGATGTCTACCCGCAGAAGAATTTTGACACGGTGCAGGCGAAGATGCTTGAGACCTTGTCGGGCGAAGGCATCTCTTTCGACGCTATCCACATCGATAAGTCTTTCCCAGAGGATAATCTTCCTACCCGTAAACCGGGGACGGCTATGCTGACGCAGTATATGGACGGCTCGTATGATTTGAAGAACTGCTTTGTCATCGGCGACCGTGTGACGGATGTGAAACTGGCGCAGAATCTGGGCTGCAAGGCTATTTTCATCGCCCCTTCCGTGGAGGAGGGCGCCTCTATGGTGGAGCAGGAGGGCTTGTCGGACGCTTGCGCCAAGGTGGTCACTTGTTGGGACCAAATATCCGAGTTCCTCTTCGCCGGCGAGCGTGTCGCTACGGTACAGCGTACCACGAAAGAGACGGATATCTTCGTGAAACTGAATTTGGACGGAACGGGCAAGTGCGATATCTCCACGGGTCTCGGTTTCTTCGACCATATGTTGGAACAGATAGGAAAACATTCGGGCTGCGACTTGACGGTCCATGTGAAGGGTGACCTGCATGTGGATGAACACCATACGATTGAGGATACCGCCATCGCTTTGGGTGAGGCGATTCTGAAGACGTTAGGCGACAAGAGGGGTATCGAACGTTATGGTTACTGCTTGCCGATGGACGAGTGTCTATGTTCCGTCGCTCTCGATTTCGGCGGAAGACCTTGGCTGGTTTGGAATGCCGAGTTCAAACGTGAGTATGTGGGGGATATGCCTACGGAAATGTTCCTCCACTTCTTCAAGTCTTTGAGCGATTCCGCGAAGATGAACTTGAACATCAAGGCGGAAGGGGACAACGAGCACCATAAAATCGAGGGCATCTTCAAGGCGTTGGCTCGCTCCATTAAGATGGCGGTGAAAAGGGATATCTACAAGTACGAATTGCCTTCCACGAAGGGGACGCTCTGATGCCGTAATTTTTATCATTGCGCAACAAAGAAATAATTCGTTTTTTATGTAACTTCGCGAAAGTATGAACATTTCGGACGTATCCATAGAAGATTATATACTGTCGCATATCGACAAGGAACCTGAGGTTCTCTGTTGGTTGACGAGGGAGACGAATCTCCGCACGCTGAAACCCCGTATGATGTCGGGGCATCTGCAGGGTAGACTTCTGAAAATGTTCTGCTCGATGATGTCCGCGAAGCGAATCCTTGAGATAGGAGCTTTCACGGGTTATTCGGCTATTTGCATGGCGGAGTCTCTGCCTGCTGATGGTGAGTTGCACACGTTGGAAATCAACGATGAGATGGAGGAGTTCCTGACGGAGGTTTTCGAGAAATCGGGATTCGCGGATAAAATCCATCTGCACATTGGCGACGCATCGTCTATCATCCCCGGACTCGACGGCTTGTTCGATGTCGTCTTCATGGATGGTAATAAGAGACATTATTCGCAATATTTCGATGTGGTCTTTCCTAAGTTGAGACTTGGCGGTCTTATCATCGCCGACAATACTTTGTGGGATGGTCATGTTTTGGAGGATTCTAAGGATGCGCAGACTTTAGGCATCCAGATGTTTAATGATAAAGTGGCTGCTGACGAAAGAGTGGAGCGTGTGATTGTTCCTGTTCGTGACGGTATGACGCTGATAAGGAAAATTAAGGAATGAAAAGATTTTTATTAGCTCTTCTCTCTATTATGATGATTGGTTTCGTCTCTTCTTGCAAAGACGATGACGACAACACGGAGATTGACGCTGTAAAGAATAAGGAAAACAAAATGAACGGTGAAAAGTTCATGTTGGAAAAAAGATCTGAGGATGGTGTGAAAATGGATCCCTCAGGCTTGCTCTACTTAGTGAATGAGGCTGGCGTTGGAGAGAAACCTTCCGCAGTCGATACGGTCTGTGTGAGCTATACGGGAAAGACCATCAAAGGTACGACTTTCGTCTCCACGACGACCACCATCGCATTGGTCGATTTGATGGAAGGATTGCGTATCGGTGTCCGTCATATGACCGTGGGTGCTAATTACACGCTTTATGCGCCTTATTATTTGATGTTCGGCGCCACACCGACGGAGAGGACTTACGACGGGAAGGCAATCCAAATATTGCCTTATTCGGCGCTCGTCTATGATGTGGAATTGCTTTCGATAATTAAACCAGGGGAAAAGTAAAATATATAATTTATAATAACATACAGATATGTTAACGTTGAAGGTTATTACGGAGAATCCTGATGAGGTGGTCCGTAAATTGGCAAAAAAACATTTCGATGCGAAAGAGGCCATCGCTAAGGTCCTCGAGTTAGATAAGGTGAGACGTTCGTCTCAAGCGCAGTTGGATGCGGCGCTTGCTGAAATCAACACATTGTCCAAGAGTGTCGGTTCTCTCATGAAGGAGGGAAAGAAGGACGAGGCTGAGGTGGCTAAGAACAAAGTAGCCGCTTTGAAGGAGTCTACGAAGACTTTGCAGGAGAGCATGGACAAGTCACAAGAGGAAATCAATTCTATTTTATATACAATTCCTAATATGCCTTACGATGATGTTCCGGAGGGTAAGACCGCTGAGGATAATGTCGTGGAGAAAATGGGTAACGATATCCCTGAGTTGGGCGAGAACGCTTTGCCTCACTGGGAGTTGGCTAAGAAATATGATTTGATTGATTTCGAACTTGGCGTGAAGATTTCCGGTGCGGGCTTCCCTGTCTATAAGGGCTATGGCGCCAGATTGCAACGTGCGTTGATCAATTTCTTCCTCGATGAGGCAAGAAACGCTGGCTACTTGGAGATTATGCCTCCTACGGTGGTGAACCAGGCTTCTGGTTACGGAACTGGTCAATTGCCTGATAAGGAGGGACAAATGTACCACTGCGAGGTGGATGACCTCTATTTGATTCCTACGGCTGAGGTGCCTGTCACGAACATCTATCGTGACGTGATCTTAGACGAGAAGGATCTCCCTATCAAGAATTGCGCCTATACGCAATGCTTCCGTCGTGAGGCTGGCTCTTACGGAAAGGATGTGCGTGGCTTGAACCGCTTGCACGAGTTCTCTAAAATCGAGATTGTCCGTATCGATACGCCTGAGCACTCTAAGGAGTCTCACAAGGAGATGTTGAACCATGTGGAGGGACTCTTGAAGAAGCTGGAACTTCCTTACCGTATCCTTCATCTTTGTGGTGGTGACATGAGCTTCACTGCTGCTACTTGCTACGACTTCGAGGTGTTCTCCGCCGCACAGAAGCGTTGGTTGGAGGTCTCTTCCGTCTCTAACTTCGATACTTATCAGGCTAACCGCTTGAAGTGCCGTTATAAGGGCGCCGATAAGAAGACCCAACTTTGCCATACTTTGAATGGTAGCGCTTTGGCTTTGCCTCGTATCGTTGCCGCTTTGTTGGAAAACAACCAAACTCCTGAGGGCATCAAAATCCCTAAGGCTTTGGTTCCTTATATGGGTTGCGATATCATCAAGTAATTGGTGGTCGACTGATATACGACGGGCTTCGCATTTTCGTGCGGAGCCCGTTTTTTATTTGTTCCCCTATTAATCATCCTTTGTTTTATAAAATGTGTATCTTTGTGTATGATAAAAAACTAACCTGTAATTTTGTTTGCGATCATGGAGCAAAATAATGAAATCATTCTATACCAGCCAGACGACTGTGTACGGATAGAGGTGCGTCTGGAAAACGATACGGTGTGGCTGACGCAACAGCAGATGGCTGAGTTGTTTCAGACGACACGTAACAATGTGACTTTACATGTGAATAATATATTTAGAGAGAAGGAACTCCTTCGTGAGTCAGTATGTAAGGATTCCTTACTAACTGCTGTGGACGGAAAGAGATATAAGACTAAGCTTTACAATCTTGATGTGATTATCTCTGTGGGTTATCGCGTGAAATCTTTGCGAGGTACACAATTTCGCCAATGGGCTAATCAGGTGCTGAAAGAATATTTGTTGAGAGGTTATTCCATTAATCGAAGGGTTGATCAACTGGAAGAAC